>NZ_JAUSTY010000013.1 GCF_030813115.1 Bacillus horti
GTTCGTCCTGAGCCAGGATCAAACTCTCCATAAAAGTTTTATGAAATAGCTTGAAATAAGCTCTCATTACGTTGTTCATTCAAAAGAATTGGACCTGTTCCTTGTTTCCTCGAAAGGAAGGCAAGCAACAGATTTTTTACGCTTGGCTATTCTTTGTTCAGTTTTCAAGGTTCTAAAGAATGATGAACTTATTTAAATACCCGTTGAATTATGGATCAAAACTTATTTCGTTCATCATGTCGCTGTCTTGCGGCGACAAGTAATAATATATCACAGCTAAAATTATAATGCAACACTTTTTTAAAAGAAAAATAATCATTTCTTTTTACTTAGATAACAGATTGAATATAGTACTCTCTTTCGAGCTGAAGATCAATGATCTTATCTTCACAGTTTACAACAGGTCTGGTTAATTCATGAGCATCTATATATACGATGTTCCCCACCCAGCCATTATTTAAAACCACTTTTTTTCCTACTTTTATGGAAGCGGCAATTAAAGTTAAGAAATAATGCGTATATCTAGGGTCTAGCTTACCAAAGCTGTCATTTTTGATTTGCTCCGCAACAACAAATGGAGAATGGGCCTGACGATAAATCCGCTTTGCACACATGGCCACATAAATATCAGCAATTGCGATGATCTTAGCATAATTATGGATGCTTTCAGATTTTGTAGCATAGGGATAACCACTGCCATCCTCACGTTCATGATGCTGGGCCACGCCGACCAGCACATCCTCAGGTATATGAGGCATTTTCTTTAAGAATTCATAGCCATAATGAGTGTGCTTCTGTACCTCATGGAGCTCACTTTCAGTAAGAACACCTGCTTTGTTAAGAATATTTTCATCCACAAATAATTTACCTACGTTATGAAGATATCCAGAAAGGGCTGCCTCAAAGACCTGTTGCTTCCCCATACCCGATCGATGAGCGATTAGACCTACCAATAAGGAAACAAGAAGCGAGTGCTGGTATAAGTATTTCTCCATTTTAATCAGCTTAAAAAAATCAACGATAATAGAAGGAGAGTGCTGTAATCCGTATTCAATAAACGGAATCACATTCTTCTCGATGTGATGAAAACTAATCATTGTGCCATTTTTAAATTGAGTAAAAAGCTTCTCCGTTTGGGCTGAGGTTATCGAATAAATATCAATAAAAACTTGATCAATACTCCTAAATTGATCGACATCAATTTCGTCTGACCTAGTGTCGTCCTTTGCTTCTACAGCAATATGAGGAATTAAAAAAGCATGCAAAACCTTAATGTCATTTTTACTAAGTAAGTAACCTGACTGAAAAAGTTCATTTCCATTAGGGGACACGACAGGCTCAGCAAGCTTAAGTCCGGGCTTATACTGTTGAGGAGCTAGCTTTTTTTTCTTATTTGTTTGCATTTTTATCACCGTCTAGTGTGAGTTATTTGTTTGTTATGTGCGATTAATTCCTTTGAAACTAGGCAAAAGCTACCCAAACAATACGTTTAGGTAGCTATTTTGAAAGTTATAGTTTCTTACTCTATAAAGGGATACACAGAGTATTTCATCTACACTTTACTATTCATATATCTGTTTATAGTTCTTTTGCTATACTGTTGTCCTTCTACTGCTCTTCAGGATCATCAATTTCAGCATCATGCTCAGGATCTTCTAAGTCCTGCACATCCTCAGCTTCATAATCTCCTTCATCTTGATCCATTTCCATTCCTGTTGGTGCATCAGTAATACTACCGACGCTTTCCTCTATACTATTATCATCGGCTTCTTCTACTTCATCATTTACTTCTATTTTTGCAACGGTTGCAACTTCTTCTTCATTTTGAATTCGAATTAAGCGAACCCCTTGCGTATTCCTACCCATAGTGGAGATATCACTAACGCTTAGACGAATGATCACACCACTTACGGTAATAATCATTAAATCGTTGTCTGAAGCCACCGCTTTAAGTCCAACAACTGGTCCGTTACGATCTGTGACGTTTAGTGTTTTTATTCCTACTCCTCCACGCGTCTGTGTACGGTATTCTTCAATTGGTGTCCGTTTACCATAGCCTTTACTTGTAACGATCATAACATCATGATCTTCATTGACAATATCCATGTCAATAACTTTATCATCTGAACGTAAAGTAACTCCTTTAACACCTGTTGCTGTACGACCCATCATCCGTACGTCTGTCTCTTTGTAGCGAATAGACATTCCATGACTTGTCCCCATGATAATCTCTTGGTTGCCATCCGTTAATTTAACACTAATTAGTTCGTCATCCTCACGTAGGTTTATAGCAAATAAACCACCACGACGGATGTTTCCGAACGCATCTAGTGAGGAACGCTTGACGATTCCATTTTTAGTAGCGAAGAATAGATACCTATTTTGGACATACTCTTCTATAGGAATAATCGCGGAGATGTACTCTCCTTTTTCGATCTGAATTAAATTAATAACAGGAACTCCACGAGCCGTTCGACCTAACTCTGGAATTTCATACGCTTTTAAGCGATACACTCTTCCTCTGTTCGTAAAGAGCATAACGAAATGATGGGAGTTAGTCGCAAATAAGTGCTCCACAAAATCATCATTTTTCGTATCCATACCTGTAATGCCACGACCACCACGCTTTTGGCTGCGGTACGTGCTAACAGGGAGACGCTTAATGTAGCCACTATGGGTTAGTGTGATAACAACCTCTTCACGTGGGATAAGGTCCTCATCCTCAATCATATCTTCACCAATCGTGATTTCTGTACGACGCTCATCATTAAATCTAGCTTTAATTTCAGCTAGCTCTTCACTGATGATGGCTAAGATTTTCGCTTCATCTGCTAAAATCGCTTTTAGCTCAGCGATCTTTTGTAGAAGCTCGGTGTATTCATTTTCGATTTTCTCTCGCTCTAAGCCAGTTAAGCGTTGCAGCCTCATATCAAGGATCGCTTGAGCCTGATCATAGGAAAGCTGAAAGTTATTCATTAATCCATCTCTAGCCTCTTCCGTTGTTCTAGACGAACGGATCAGCTGGATAACAGCATCTAAATGATCTAATGCGATACGAAGACCTTCTAATATATGAGCTCTTGCTTCTGCTTTACGTAAATCAAACTCTGTACGACGGCGAATAACAACCTTCTGATGGTCCAAGTAATGAACTAGAACCTGCTTTAAATTCAATACCTTAGGCTGCCCATGTACAAGAGCTAGCATATTGATTCCAAAAGTAGTTTGAAGGGCTGTCTGCTTGTACAAATTATTAAGCAGAACGTTTGCATTCACATCTCGACGTAATTCGATCACTATACGCATCCCATTACGGTCGGATTCATCCCGTAGGTCTGTGATTCCTTCAATTCGTTTTTCTCGTACTAATTCAGCAATCTTCTCAATGAGCTTTGCTTTATTAACCTGATAAGGGATTTCATCTACGATAATACGGCTTTTGCCACTGTCGTTTTCTTCAATAGTCGCTTTCGCTCGTAAGGTAATGGTCCCTCTACCTGTTTCATACGCTCGACGAATTCCAGACTTCCCTAAAATTTGCGCTCCTGTAGGAAAATCAGGACCAGGAACGTATTCCATAAGATCAGCAATGGTAGCCTCCGGATTTTCAATGATCAGCTGGACGGCATCAATCACTTCACCTAAATGATGCGGTGGAATATTGGTAGCCATCCCTACAGCAATTCCCGTTGTTCCGTTCACTAATAAATTAGGGAAACGTGCAGGGAGAACGACTGGCTCTTTTTCCTGTCCATCATAGTTCTCTTGATAATCGATTGTGTCCTTATTAATGTCTCTAAGAAGCTCTGTCGAAATCTTGGACATTCTTGCTTCTGTATAACGCATCGCTGCAGCTGCATCTCCGTCCACTGAACCAAAGTTCCCGTGCCCATCTACAAGCATATAGCGATAGGAGAAATCCTGAGCCATACGAACCATTGTTTCGTACACAGCGGAATCACCATGTGGATGATACTTACCGATAACCTCCCCAACGATACGTGCGGATTTTTTATACGCTTTATCAGGGGTCATCCCTAATTCATTCATAGCAAAAAGCACACGCCGATGTACAGGCTTAAGCCCGTCACGTACATCAGGGAGCGCTCGACTAACAATAACACTCATCGCATAGTCCATAAATGAGCTACGCATTTCCTGCCCGATATTTATCTCTTTAATCCTTGATTGTTCCATCTCGGCCATGCACTAACCTCCGTAACATAGACACCTATCGTCTAATTCTCTCTCCACTATTAAATATACATGATTCCAGCATATTTCACAAATTCCCTTCAGTCAGACTATAGGAAGGTGTGTTGATTAAAGAAGATTGTTTCGATGAGCGTAAATGGCCGCTTGAGTACGGTCATCTACCTCTAGCTTAGAAAGAATGTTGGTGATATGGGTTTTGACCGTTTTAACCGCTATGTACAGCTCATCAGATATATCTTGATTCGTTTTTCCATCCGCAATTAAGCATAGAATCTCTAATTCCCTAGGCGTTAAATCTAAATGGGGCTTTTTCTCCTCATTTCTTCTCATTCTAGAAAGAACCTTTCCCGTCACCTGGGCTTCAAGAATAGGCTCCCCTTTAGCTGCTGCTCGGATGGCTGCTGCGATTTCAGTTGCTTTTGAGGTCTTTAATAGATAGCTTAATGCTCCTGCTTCGATAACAGGATAAACTTTATCATCGTCAATAAAGCTTGTTAGCACAATAATTTTGGAGCTTGGCTGGACACGAATGATTTCCTTTGTCGCTGTAATGCCATCCATTCCTTCCATCACCAGATCCATTACTATAACATCCGGATTATGCTCAATAGCAAGGTTAACCCCTTCTTGTCCATTTGACCCCTCTGCGACAACTTCAATATCGCTTTGGGATTCTAAATACGCAGACAAACCCATGCGTACCATTTCATGATCATCCACTAATAATACACGTATCATGATTCTACCTGCTCCTCCTTTTCGTCCATTTCATCTACAATCGGGATTTTTACGCTAACCTGTGTTCCTTTATTCGGGAAGGAAATGACTTCAGCCACTCCACCGATCTCATTAACTCTCTCATGAATAGATTGCAATCCGTAGGAAGAGAGCTTTGTACCATTCATGTCAAAACCTACCCCGTTATCTACTATTTTTAGATGAATTCTTCTGTTTTCCACCGCAAGTAAAAGGGATACAGAGCTTGCTTTAGCGTGCCTGAATACATTAGACAATCCTTCCTGAACGATGCGAAAAAGATGATCCTCTATTCCTTTAGGTAATACAGGCAATTCATCTACCTTCCACTCCATCTGAACATACTGTTTTTCTTTAAATTCTGTTAACAGGTCTAATATTCCTTCTCTTAGTCCCTTACCTTCTAAAGTAGCAGGCCGCAGGTGGAGTAAGAGAGCGCGCATTTCATTCTGTGCATTGCCGGCCATCTTCTCAATCATCTCGATTTGCTTCTTTGACTTTTCTTGAGAAAACGCTGTCGTTTCCAAAACGGCAGAGGTCATCATAGAGATCGCAAAAAGCTGCTGACTAACGGCATCATGAAGCTCACGCGCTATCCGCTGACGCTCGGCAGAAATAACGGACTGTTTCATGGACTCCTGCCATTCCACCTTTTCTGTGGACAGCTTCTGTAGGGAGGCCACTTGCTTTTCAATCCTCCTAGCCATTTCATTTAAATGCTCGGCAACTAAGCCAATCTCATCTGAACCTAGCTCAGGAACCCTCTGAGCATAATTACCTCTTTCAAACGATAGGATGGAAACAACAAGCTTTTCCAATCTTTTTTTTAGACGATTTCCATTAATATATCCAATAAGTCCACCAACAACTAAGTTAAGCAATACGACCCAAATGAAGATCGGTAGAAAAATCCACCTAGCTTGGAAAAGGGTTCTGAAATCTAAGCCCAAGTAGAAAAATGTACTTAGGGTAATGAGAAATGTAGCCAAAAAGCTAATCCCTATCGATAATCTCATTTGCTTCCACTGGATGTTAGTAAGTCGCTCTCCGCTCATAAGAATCTCACATCCACATCCCCTACAAAAAGAGACACAGATATTTTCACCTTTCTAGCCGATTGCTCATAGCCTTTTGTAGCAAGCTTAATTTGTCGGTTAATCCCACTTTGCTTATGTCCTAAAATCTCAAAGTTACCGACCGTTACACTCGTGGCGATGGACACATCTAAATCTGGTGGCACATAGATATCTACATCACCAAAAACTCCACTGATGGCGATCGAGCTTTCTCCTTCAGGGATAATCGCTTTGGATAAATCCATCTTAATATCAGTAATCACGTAGGACATATTCATATTGTGTAGCTCAAATTGGTTTTTCATATATCGAAAATCGCCAATAAACTGATTGTGTACCGTTGAGCTGTTCTTTTTGGATCCAGTAGTACGTGCCTTTCTTCGATGGATAGGCATAGTAGGAGCCGTAGATCGAGGTAGAGTCTCTTCCTCCTGCTCATCCTTGTCTCTGCTTTGAGCAGAGCTATCCTTAGCTACTGTTGAATCTGCTTTATGATCTGTTTGGATGTGTTCATTCTGTTCGTCTAGCTCATTTATTGGGGCTGTTCCATCTTTATCTTTGTCTTTCGTTTCAGAAGACGTAGGCTCAGTAGTATGAAGCTTAGCTTTTTCTAAATCAGCAATAGAGCTCCACACCGTCCCCACAGATTGTACTTCATGAGCTTGAGTTTCCGAAGTATTCCGAGTCTCATGTTTCTCTTCTAGTTCCGAATCTTTTGTTTCTTCTTCTGGAAGCTCCGCTCCTCCAGCAACTTTATTTTCTTTCCCTGCATTTTCTTGATAAACCTGCTTCACACTCTCTTCAGTTTCAGTAAATCTCTCTTTTCCTATATTTTTATCCACTTCCTGTTCTTTTTCCGTTCTACGCTCTTCATTTTCTTTCCCTTTATTTACTCCTTCTGCTTTAAGCTTTTCAGTTTCTTCTTCATCCTGTTCCTCTGCTCGCTTATCACTTTTGGCTTGAGCTCCGCCCCTATTTGATTTCCCTCTAAAAAGAAGCACACCAAAGTAAAGGAACAAAAAGCCAAAAACTATACCTGCAATATTTATAGCGAATAGGATTTCAAAAAGAGCAATAAATCCAAGAACAAAAATGGTTGCTCCTAGCCATCTATATAAACTTGAATAAATCACAATCCCCATACCAAATAAAAAAAGGGGACCAAGCAGCTCAGAGCCAAGCTCAAATTCAAGGGCACCCACAAAGATGCTTATGCCCACAAAAATAGCCATAAAGCCTGCAAGACGATAGATCAATTGGCTCATTTTTTCATCCTTCCTATCTCCACACACATGAGGTTTATGTGCTCCGACACTTATAGTCTATCAAGGATTTTGTATAGCTGAAAAGAGAGCCAAGGGCACCCATGGCTCATCCTTCAATGAAATATGACTATTTAGAATCACGAGAGTTGCTGTCAAATGGCTTTTCTACCTCAATGATAGGTCCCGAGGATCTGTCGTCACGATGAGAGGAGTGAAAATCAGAATCATCATTCCTTTTAATTAATCTCCAGCCTAGGTAGACACAGATTAATGAAAGAGCTAAGACGATAAGTAACGGAGACATTGAAATGAGAAATACTGCACCTATAACTACGATGATGGCTCCTAAAATTTTAACTCCGTCGGTTGCTGCTTCTCTATACATTTTATATCCAAAATACATGGCAAAAAGGAGAGCCACTCCACCGATAACGGTAAATATATTTCCACTATAGATAAATAAAATAATCCCAAGTAATATTAAACCCAATCCGATCAAAGACTTATTATTAATCTTCACTTTGCACCGCGTCCTTTCTTATATCTTACTCATAGGATACAACAAATCTATCCTTCCTAAAACAACCTTTGGTTTGAATGTTATGTAGGTCTAGGGTCTTAGATCATGATTTTTCATCAACTATCAGGATGGTCAGTTGCATTTTGCACAATGGCTTAATTTTTAATGAATGAAAAAGAACTGAAGGGCCTTGCAGCTTTTACTAAAGGACTGCTAGCTCGTTTCAGTTCTTTTTATTCTATTTTAGCTATACTATTTAATAAATTCAGATTCTCTTTTGGTTCAAACTAGATGAGCTTGAATAACAAAGTTGCACCTATATATACCTTAGTAGGTAAAGTGAATAGTATTCCCTGCTGGATCCTGAACCAGTAAGCCTGCCTCTTGCTCGTCAAGCTTAATATTTGCTGCCTTTAATCGGTCTGCTATCACATCAAATTCTTCTTTATTTTGAAGCTGAATGGAAAAGACAGATAATCCTACAGCGTGTGGTGGATTAGGAGGAGCACCCACCCCCACCCAGGTGTTTAATCCGATATGATGATGGTATCCTCCTGCTGCTACGAAAAGAGCGTGGTCAGCCATACGAATCATCACATCAAAGCCTAATACTCCATGGTAAAAATCCTCTGCTTTTTTCATATGATCAACATGTAAATGAATATGACCAATCGTCGTTCCCTCTGGTAGCTCATTCTTTGATGAACGCTCCGCTTCATTCCACAATTGTTGAATATCTAATGGGAGAGATTCTCCTTTTAACATTCCATCATCTTGTTTGGGCCACTGCTCACGAGGTCGATCTGCATACACCTCAATACCGTTATGATCAGGATCAGACAGATATAAAGCTTCACTAAATAGATGATCAGATGCTCCCTCAAGCCGACCTTCCTGTTCATTAAAATGAAAAAGCCAATTAGCCAACGCTTGCCTTGAAGGAACAAGGACTGCCAGGTGATATAGACCTGTTGTCCTGCTCTTTGGTGCAGCATCAGGTAACTCCTCTAGGATTAACAACGGTGTTTGGCCGTCTACTGTAAGGAGAGCCATATTGTTCCCATTTTCTGCTTGCTCCTGGCGTAAAACAGAAAAGCCAATTTTTTTCGTATAAAAATCAACGGAACGCTCTAAGCTTGAGATTCTTAGATGGACATAACCGATTGATGTTTGGGGATGAATTGAAAAGCTCATAGTAGCACCTAACCTTTCTAGAATAAAAACTCCTCCATCCGTTCCTAGAGGGAGAGAAGATTTTGTATGAAGAACGTTTATTATAGTATGCTCAAACGTTTATTCATTTTTCACTTACTTTTTGTAAGTATATGATGGTTATTCTAAAAAGTCAAGTTACTTACTTAAGTAAAGTGATTAATGATTAGTCCTTTACCTACGCTTGAGGTCAACCCTTTTTAGAAAGATTAAAATATTGTTAAGAAACACATTTTTTCTATCCATTCAATTGATAAACAAGAATTTGATTGCTATGATGAGAAAAAAGGTGGAAATGAGTGACTTTTTATGTTCAGGTCTCATTCGATAGCAAAAAAGGAATCGTTCAGACAAGCATCTTCTAAACCACAAAAAGGTGACCGTTCTCTATCCATACAAAAAAAGCTATTATCCTCTCCATCCCATGGAGAGCTTCAATTCAAAACTGAGAATACCTCTGGCCTTTCTAAGCAGGAGCTTTTTCAGCTACAGCAAAGCATTGGTAATCAAGCTGTTACGCAATTATTACAATTAGACATGGCGAAGGATACGAATGACGTTGTAGACCAAGAAGCCTCTGTACAGTCTCCTCCTATACATAAATCTCCTTTTCATGATCAGCCTATTCAACGTGTCATAGAAATAAGTGGAGAAAGATATACCCATGGCTCTAAGAAGGTTAGCAACCTATATAACTATGTCGTTGCTCCTTGGTTAGAACAAAATGAGTATAAAACATACGGTATTAAATCAAGGCTAGTTGAGTTTATTAAAAATAATGATATAGAATTTAACTCTAATGACCATTTTTTAACCGAGTTTATTCCTTGGCTACAGCTGCAAACTCGAAAAGTGAAGGGTGATAAAACAACACCAGTACTTAAAAAGTTTAGCATAGGTAAAATGTCTAGACCAAAATGGTCGAATGAGTTAAAGCAGAAGCTAGACTATCAGAATGGGGACAATATTCGTCATGTCATTAGAAATGCTACGTTAAAAAGAGCCTTAGAAATCGAATATAATCGGTACCTAAGCCTAGATGATAAAAAAGAACGTTTTTATGATTTAGCGGATACCATAGGGATTGCTTCTGGTGAACTTACAATTGATATACTGGCTCAGGAAATATATAACAAGGTGTATTTAAACGAGGCTAATTTGTTCTCTGGTGATGGACCCTACAACCAAATTATAGGTTTTGCCGCAGATAGAGTAAAACAGTACGGAGAGGAGCTTATCGCTTTAGAGGATGATATCGTAGATACTAGGCTAGTTGCTGGAGACGTTAAGAATTTGATTAGTGTGGCAAGCTCTCAGGCTGGTTTTGGTCATACAAATGCAGTGACCAACGATTTACATACCATAGTAGATACAGTCATTAATGAAGTAGCTTATGAGGGGTATAGAATTGATATGATGGAAGCTGAGCTTATTGGAGATTTAGTGATTGACATTGGCTTAAATTTTGGCTTTGACTTAATTGATGGGAGAGTGACAGAAGATCAAGACAATATTGCACAAAGACAAGGTCTACTTTTACAAGTAGAAACGGAGCTTCAGCAATTCCTTGCTTCAGATGGTCAGACTGGTGATATTAAAAATATATTCCAAAGGTTCCTAGAAATCAGTCGCTCGTAATCATGAGGCACTAGATACTCTAGATAAAAGGTGATTATATATTATGGAAAATGACAGAAATATGACTGCAAATGATACACATGGTGGACAACAAACTGATCATAATAAACAGGAAAATGCAAACCTACAGAAGAAACATTCGTTACTTGAGGTTTTCCTTGTCTCAACAAAGTTAGGCTTTACTTCCTTCGGTGGACCGATTGCTCATTTGGGATACTTTCATGATGAATACGTCCACAGGCGTAGATGGTTGGACGAACGAGCATACGCCGATTTAGTAGCATTAAGTCAGTTCTTACCTGGTCCAGCGAGCAGTCAGGTGGGTCTTGGAATTGGTGTGATGCGAGCAGGGCTTATGGGAGGAATAGTAGCTTTTCTTGGATTCACGTTGCCTTCTGTCATCGCTTTGGTGCTATTCGCCTTAGTCCTTCAAGGCTTTGATGTAGGACAGGCAGGATGGATTCAGGGCTTGAAAATTGTTGCCGTAGCGATTGTTGCTCACGCTATATTAGGAATGGCCTCCAAGCTGACACCGGATACGAAAAGACGAACACTTGCATTAATAGCGATTCTTTTTACTTTATTATGGCCGACGGTTCTATCTCAGGTTTTGATCATTGGCTTGGCAGCCTTAGTAGGCTACTGGCTGTATCGCGGAGAGCAAGCAAAAGGAGAGTCTCCAGTCCATATTCCTATCAGTAAAACGTTTGCTATCACTTGTTTAACTCTCTTTTTCGCTTTGCTATTTCTCCTCCCAATCTTGAGAGATGTGACCTCTCTTGATGCGATCGCTGTTTTTGATAGTTTTTACCGTGCTGGCTCCCTTGTGTTTGGGGGAGGGCATGTTGTGTTGCCTTTACTTGAAAGAGAGCTTGTACCAACAGGCTTGCTTTCCGAAGAAGCATTTCTAGCTGGTTATGGAGCTACACAGGCTGTTCCTGGTCCTTTATTTACGTTTGCTGCCTACTTAGGAACAATGATGAATGGAATAATAGGTGCTGTTTTAGCAACGATTGCTATTTTTCTCCCTGGATTCCTTCTGCTTCTAGGTGCCTTACCTTTCTGGAACAAGCTACGTAACGAGCCGAAGATTCAAGGCGCTTTATTTGGTGTTAATGCAGCCGTTGTTGGACTCCTTATCGCTGCGTTATTCCATCCGATATGGACAAGCTCAGTTCACTCACCTCTTGATTTTTCTCTTGCTGTCCTGTTATTTGGGATGCTAGCGATTTGGAAGCTTCCTCCTTGGACGGTTGTTGTGGCTGGTTGCTTAGGAGGAATTCTCATAGGTGTACTTTCGTAAAAGCTGTCATGATTATGATCATAATTTAGTTCATGATTAATCAGCTACTCATAAGACAATGCTTGCTAAGAACGTTTTATACAAAAAACTCAGTCCATTGTACGGACTGAGTTTTGCTTTTTCATAGTAGATCATCATTCTTTACTCTATCTTTCATTCCTTCAAATTATGATCGTTACGTTAAATATCTAGATTACGAACGTATTGAGCATGCTCCTGAATAAAGTCACGTCTTGGCTCAACCTTGTCTCCCATTAGGGTTTCAAAGATCATATCTGCGTCAATGGCATCCTTAAGGCTAACCTGTAAAAACGTACGGGACTCAGGGTCCATAGTCGTTTCCCACAGCTGAGTAGGATTCATTTCTCCTAATCCTTTATAACGCTGAATACCTGGCTTAGGCTGCTCTCCAAGCTCACTCAACACAGCCTGTAGCTCTTTTTCGTTATAGGCGTAGATGATCTTTTTCCCTTGTGAGACCTTGTATAAAGGCGGCTGTGCGATATACACGTAGCCTTTCTCAATGATTTCCTTCATATAGCGATAGAAGAACGTTAACAGGAGGGTACGAATATGAGCTCCATCCACGTCGGCATCGGTCATAATCACAATCTTATGGTATCTGGCCTTCTCAATATCAAAGTCCTCTCCAATTCCTGTCCCTAACGCTGTAATAATTGCTCTTATCTCGTTGTTCGATAAGATTTTATCGATTCTGGCTTTTTCTACGTTAATGATTTTACCACGCAACGGTAGAATCGCTTGGAAGTGACGATCTCGACCTTGCTTAGCTGAACCTCCGGCAGAGTCACCCTCTACGATGTAAATCTCACTGATAGCCGCATCACGACTTGAGCAATCCGCTAGCTTCCCTGGTAAGGAGCTAACCTCTAAGGCACTTTTACGTCTTGTTAGCTCTCTTGCTTTACGAGCTGCCTCACGTGCTCTCTGGGCCATTAAGGCCTTGTCTATGACCTTTCTAGCTGTTGAAGGGTTCTCATTCAAGAAGTCAGAGAAATGCTCAGCAAACAAGGATTCTGTCACACTACGGGCTTCACTATTGCCGAGCTTTGTTTTCGTTTGCCCTTCAAATTGCGGATCCTCAATTTTAACGGAAACGATCGCTGTTAATCCTTCACGAACATCGTCACCTGTTAGGTTAGAATCAGCATCCTTGAGCATGCCTTGCTTTCTCGCGTAATCATTTAGAACACGTGTTAGGGCACTTTTAAAGCCAGACTCATGTGTTCCACCCTCGTGGGTATTTATGTTATTGGCAAAGGAGTACAAGTTGGAAGCAAAGCTATCGTTGTACTGTAGGGCAATCTCAACGATCATGCCTTCCTTTTGATCCTCGATATAAATCGGCTCATGTAGAACCTCTCGCGTCCGATTCAAATACTCCACAAAGGAAGCAATGCCCCCCTCGTAATGAAAGATTTCCGGCTTAACCTCTTCAGAACGATCATCTTCAATAATAATTTTCAAGCCTTTATTTAGAAACGCTGTCTCTCTTAAGCGAGTACGTAGGATTTCAAAATCATACTCGGTTGTTTCTTTGAAAATTTCAGGGTCAGGCTTGAATATGGTTTCTGTTCCCGTATACTCCGTTTCACCGATTACTTTTAAGTCGGCTTGAGGAACTCCTTGATGATAGCGCTGATAATGGATGCTGCCATTCAAATGAACACGTACTTCCATCCATTCGGAAAGAGCATTTACAACTGAAGCTCCTACTCCATGAAGTCCACCTGATACCTTATAGCCTCCTCCACCAAACTTACCCCCTGCATGGAGAACGGTCATAATAACCTCAACGGCTGGTCTCCCCATTTTTTCATGGATCCCTACTGGAATTCCACGTCCGTTATCTAGGACTCTAATGCTGTTATCCTTTTGAATATTCACTTGAATGGTATCACAATAGCCGGCTAATGATTCATCCACACTATTATCTACAATCTCCCATACGAGATGGTGTAAGCCTTTGGAAGACGTAGTTCCGATATACATCCCTGGACGCTTACGTACCGCCTCTAAGCCCTCCAGCACCTGTATCTGATTTTCATCATAGGATTGTTCCTTGATTGTCATCTTTCTTCACCTCATTTACATTGATGCTAGATGCTTAATAATCTAGCGATACGTCTCTTCCGTCGTTCTCTTTAATAAAGTCAGAGAAGAGATCGGTGAACCGTAAACATACTGATCTGTGACCACAATGGACTTGGTCATAGTCTGCTCCGAAATCCAAAGCAGTTTTTTTTGCTGAGCAAAGGAAGTCAAAAACGATTCCATAGCCTTGCCCTGCTCTATATGGTTGTAATCTAAGATTGTAATCATATCCGCTGAGCGAATGACAGTGTCTCCACCTAAATGTACATACATGAACTTATCCTTCCTTCATCGGGCTTATTTTTCCTTGCTGTACCTTATAAATCGTCGCCTCATTGACGATCTGTTGATCTAAGCCCTCTAGACTTGTATTCGTGACAAACGTCTGGATTTTGCCCTGTATCGTTTCTAATAGATGGGAGCGCCTGTGATCATCTAGCTCAGACAACACATCATCCAACAGAAGAATCGGATATTCTCCTATTTCTGAATGAATTAATTCGATTTCAGCTAGCTTGGTCGATAGAGCTGTTGTACGCTGCTGTCCCTGTGATCCAAAGGTTTGTACGTTCATTCCATTGATAAAAAATTGCAGGTCATCACGATGAGGACCAAACAAAGTCGTTCCCCGTGATTCCTCCTGCTCTCTTATTTTATCAAACTTTTGACGTAGAACCTCTATGATTTCCTGCTCCTTCATCCCTTCATCCATCGGCGTGGAATAAACGTAACGCAGCTCAAGCTGCTCCTTACCCGATGTTATGCTCTGATGAATCGCACTAGACCACTCTTGTAAATTCTTAATGAAGCCTGTTCGTTTAAGTAAAATCTTTGCCGCATAGGCTAGCATTTGCTCTGTAAAAACTTCGATTACAGGTCTATTCTCTTTCCTTTTTTCCCATTGCTTTAATAAAGCGTTTCGCTGGGAAAGGAGCTTATGATATTGGGCAAGAGCATGAAGATAGGACGGACTAATCTGTCCCAATTCCATATCTAGAAAGCGTCGGCGTATTTGAGGACTGCCCTTCACGATCTCCAAATCCTCAGGAGCAAACATTACCACATTTAGAACCCCTACATATTCACTGAGCTTACGCTGCTCTAAATGATTCACCTTTGCTTTTTTTCCTTTTGCTGATATGAGAAGCTCTAAGTGCACAGGACCGTATTTTTTTTCAATGACCCCTTCTATTTTAGCAAAATCCTGATCCCATGTAATCCATTCTCTATCCTTAGAGGTACGATGGGACTTGGCGAACGCAAGAACATATAACGCTTCAAGGATATTTGTTTTACCCTGGGCATTATCCCCGATAAATAGATGAACATTCGCATCAAAGGATAATTCAAGCTGCTCATAATTTCGATATTGCTTTAAGGCGAGCTTCTTCACATACACATTAATCCCCTAGCTCTCTTCTACAATTTCAAATTGGCCGACTTCAGGGATATCAATCTGATCTCCCAGTGCGAGCTTACGCCCTCTCCGGTTCTCTTCCTCTCCATTGACAAACACGATATTCTCCTGTAGAAACCATTTTGCTTGACCGCCCGTATCAATGATCCCTGTATGCTTTAAAAACTGACCTAAGGTGATCACAGGAGGTGTAATCCCAATCTTTTTTATCATTACTCATTCTCCTTCAATCGCAATCAAATGTGCCTTGGGTTAATACGTTCTCACAGGGAGGACAAGATGTAAAATACGATCATTCTCTGTTGGGCGAATGATAAATGGACTCATCGCTCCAGTAAAGCCAATCTGAATTTCTGGATGGTCAATCGCTTTTAGGGCCTCAATCATATATCTAGAATTAAAGGAAATTTGAACTTCTTCCCCTGATATCTCTTGAGCGTGGATGTGTTCAACCACTTTCCCAACCTCTGGTGTGTTTGATGAAATTTGAATACGATCTCCAGCAATCGTCGATAGCTTGACCACATGCTTCATGTCCTTTGCTAGCAAGGAGGCACGCTCAATGGCCTGTAACAGCTGCTTCGTTTCAACAGTTACCTGTGATTTACTAGATTGAGGAATAATTCTAGATGTATCCGGGTAAGTTCCTTCTAATAGACGAGAATAGAATAAAATATGATCCGCCTTAACCAAAATCTGATTGTCACTGACCACAATCTCAATGACTTCATCCTCATCATGTAAAATACGATTTAGCTCATTTAAGCTTTTGGCTGGAATGACCACATTTTTGATTTCTAATTCTTCAGTAGCGTCCACATGAACCTTTCGTAGAGCTACTCGATGGCTATCTGTAGCGACGAAGCTCAGTTCACTTTGCTCTAGGTTCCATAGAACTCCCGTTAAGATCGGACGAGATTCTTGGGTGGATACAGCGAACGAGGTTTGACGAATCATGCTTTTAAACAAATCACTAGAAAGGCTTAATAGCTTTTCATCATCAATTTGTGGGAGCTTGGGATACTCGTCTGCGTTTAAGCCGTTCAGGTTGAATTCAGCACTTCCTGATCGAATCAGGGTTACGTTATTGTCTTGTACTTCAATTTCTACAAGGGGCTCTGGTAGCTTTTTCACAATTTCCGTCACATATTTAGACGGAAGAACAATAGTACCTAGTTTAACCACTTTTACAATTTCTTTACCTTCTACTTCTACAGGTACAGAAGCTTGAATAGATATATCAGCATCACTTCCTGTAAAAATGACTTCCTCTGAGGTAGCCGCTACTTTAATCCCTGTTAGAATGGGTATCGTAGTTCTAGATGAAACGGCTTTAGAGACTTGTCCAACCGCTTGAGCTAAATAATCACGTTGAATAACAATTTGCATGTTAAAATCCCTCCGACCAAATGACGTACATATTTTAATTTATAGCAACATATAAATAAGAATCAGCTTGGTTGTGTTAAAGAAAATTTGGCATTATTTTATTTTATCATATTCTTGGGAATCACGTTAGAACGTTCTCTAGTCCTTTATATATATTTATGTCTTTATTTAAAAGTCATAATAGTAATAAGCCCTGTGGATTTGTGGAAAAGTGTCGAAAAAGGAAAACAGACAAGCCTATACACATGTGCATAGATTGTGTATAGGCTACTTGCTGTGCGGATAGTTATGCACAGGTGGATAACGACATTTTTTTTCGAACCTACGAAATTTTAATTAAATCTAGTTGAATTCCTATTGATTTTTAATGGCTTCGGCTAAATTTTGAATCGTTTTTTGTAGCTGTGTGTCTGTTTGTAGAGCTTTTTTTATTTTATCCTGGGCGTGAATGACCGTTGTATGGTCCCGTCCACCAAATTCTTCACCGATTTTAGGTAATGAGGAGTCTGTTAGCTCTCTGGACAAATACATAGCAATCTGGCGCGGGAAAGCAACAGCTTTTGTCCGTTTTTTGGCTTTAAAATCCTCTACTTTTAGATCGTAATGATCGGCTACAAATTGTTGGATCTTTAAAATCGTAATTTGTTTAGGACGATTACTTGGGATAATGTCCTTCAATGCTTCTGCTGCCAGCTCCGCATTCATATCCTGATTCACTAAGGAGCTGTAGGCCACCACTCGAATCAAGGCCCCTTCTAACTCACGAATGTTCGTATCAATTTGGTTTGCGATATAAACAAGTACCTCATTAGGAATATCTAGCTGTTCGGCTTTTGCTTTTTTACGAAGAATAGCGATCCTTGTTTCCAAATCAGGCGGTGTAATATCTGTAATAAGTCCCCATTCAAAGCGTGAGCGTAAGCGATCCTCTAAGGTTGGTATTTCCTTAGGGGGTCGGTCACTAGAGATGACAATTTGTTTGTTTTCCTCATGCAAGGAATTAAACGTATGGAAAAATTCAACCTGTGTTTGTTCTTTTCCAGCTAGGAACTGAATATCATCAATTAAAAGGATGTCCACACTACGGTATTTATTGCGAAACTCTACCGTTTTGTTGTTTTGAATCGCAGTAATAAACTCATTGGTAAACTTCTCTGAGGAGAGGTAAACCACTTTAGCCTGCGGGTTATGCTCTGAAACATAGTGTCCAATAGCGTGCATTAAGTGGGTTTTTCCTAGCCCAACTCCTCCATAGATAAACAATGGATTGTAAGCTTTGGCAGGTGCTTCTGCAACAGCAAGAGAGGCTGCGTGAGCAAATCGGTTCCCCGATCCTATAACAAAGGAATCAAACAGATACTTGGGGTTAAGCATGCTTTGATGCTGCTCTTCATTTTGCTCTTGCTGCTCGGCCTGTTTCTTTTTTTGAAAGGCTAGCTCTATATCTAAATCATCTAGCTGTTGATTGCTAGGAATAATAAAGCGAACGTCTAGCTTGGAGCCGGTGATGGTATAGATCGTTTCCGAGATTAGTTCTAAATACCTAGATTCAAGCCAATCTCTAGCAAATTCATTAGGGGCGGCAATAACCAGCTGATCTCCCTTTAATGAATGAGCATTTGTTTGCTTTAACCAGGTGTCATAGCTTGGCTTGCTCACTTTTTTTTGCATCACGCCTAGCGCTTTGCTCCAAAGTTCATTTACATTTTCCATAGTTACTTCCTTTCTTCTATGTAAGAAAAAGCTTTTATCGAAGCCTCTCGAAGAGGTCGTCTAGTCCATCATTAGAGGGAGCTTTCACCCAAAGTGTGCAAGTGACGCTAAGCAACTAAAGTTGCAAGTCGTCCTATGTCCTGCAGTCAGAAAGTATAAAATTTGAAAGAAAATATAATATCAAATTTTATACTTTTTTAGACTGTAAAAAGTGTCCACGTACCTTGTGTATAATTCGGTTTAGGAAGGACAAAGGCTGAGGGAGTATAACATGTAATGTGTGGAAAAATTAGAATGGAGATATAGACAATGTGTAAAAACTGTCCACACACTTATCAACAGACTGTGGATATATTTACTAAAATCTGAATTATCCACATGAGTAAAGCAAACATATCATATCAAAAATGGCGTACCATTTCAATGATTTTATATAGGTTATCCACAATGTGCACATTTTGTGTATTATTTTTATGAACAGCACTATATTTTGTGGACAGGTTGTCAATATGACGTGGAAAAAAGAATAAAGGTGTGGAATAGTTATGCACAGGAGAGAAAAAGTGAAGTTTTAAAACTGTACATTGACAGATAGAATGAGTTTTTTTATAATATAAGAATGTCTGTAATTGATTCGTGGTAATCGATTTAAGTACAATATAGAGTTTTGGACTCCAGAAGAGGAGGTGCTTATAATGAAAAGAACATTTCAACCAAACAATCGTAAACGTAGTAAGGTTCACGGTTTCCGTGCTAGAATGAGCACGAAGAACGGACGTAAAGTTTTAGCTCGTCGTCGTAAAAAAGGAAGAAAAGTATTATCTGCATAGGCCACTGATTTCAGTGGTCTTTTTTCTAATTTTAGAATATGGCTGGAGGGTTTAACCCTTCTTTTATATAGTAAGACTATCTACTACAAGGTACTTCTCTATTGGAGGAAATCATGGAAAGCAAGTTTCGATTAAAGAAAAATGAGGACTTTCAGAGAGTATTCAGACGAGGGATATCTGTGGCTAATCGCCAGCTTGTTTTGTATGCGTATCCGCATGCTAGGACGGATTCTTTTCGAGCAGGGATTTCTATAAGCAAAAAGATTGGAAACGCTGTTGTGAGAAATCGCTTGAAAAGACAGCTAAAGGAAGCGATCCGAGCAAACAAGCAGCAGATTGCAAGTGGCTTTGATCTTGTACTGATTGTACGCAAGCCTGCTCTTGATCTTGATTTTGCAGGGCTATGCTCTAGCTTTAGTCATGTGTTAAGAAGAGCAGACTTACATAAAAGGAAGAAGGAACAGCCCCTAGCTAAAAAAAGTAGGAAAAATGACTAATTTACACATTTAGTTGGGAAAGATGTGTGAAAAGCCTTCAACCTATAGGGGCGAGGTGCTATAATGAAAACGTTGTTCCTATGGTTCATTCGATTTTATCAGAAAATCATTTCTCCTATAAAACCTCCTACATGTCGCTTTTACCCTACGTGCTCTCATTATGCGTTAGAGGCTATCACGAAGTATGGGGCGCTAAAGGGTGGTTTTCTAGCGATAAAGAGAATCATAAAATGTCACCCTTGGCACCCAGGGGGAATTGACGAAGTGCCATAATAATATTGCGTTAGGAGGAGACCTTTTTGTCCCGTAAGCTTTTGTTAATACCCGTTTTGATGATACTAATGATTGTTCTAGCAGGCTGTGGCATGGAGGATAGTGGTTTAATGAAACCAATTGATCCTGAGAATGGATTTTGGGATCGCTATTTTGTCTTTCCACTAGCTTGGTTACTAGAGTATTTTGCTACTACTTTAAATTCTTCCGGTGATCCAGCCTTTGATATGTATGGCTTGGCTATCATCATTGTTACTATATTGTTGCGTTTATTAACGTTACCTTTGATGATTAAACAGCTAAAAAGCTCTAAAATGATGCAGGCTCTTCAGCCAGAAATGCAGAAGATTAGGGAAAAGTACCAGAAGGATCAGCAAAAGATGCAGCAGGAAACAATGAAGTTATTCCAATCACATAACGTTAATCCGTTAGCTGGTTGTTTACCTTTGTTGGTACAGATGCCGATCTTAATCGCCTTTTATCAAGCGGTATATCGTCATTCCGATATCCCTGGTCATACTTTTTTAGGGATTGAACTTGGACAACCGTTCTGGGGCTTAGCGATCTTAGCTGGTATCACAACATATATTCAACAAAAAATGATGGGTACTCAGCAGATGAATCCGCAAATGAAGGTTCTGCTTGTAATTATGCCTGTTATGATTACCGTATTTGCTTTCTATTTTCCAGCGGCGTTATCCCTATATTGGGTAGTTGGAAATCTGTTTACAATCGTTCAATACTATTTCATGAGGGATATGTATAAACTGAAAACGGGGGATGCTGCAAAGTGAATAAAGTGACTGCTAGGGCAAAAACAGTACAAGAAGCTGTGGAGAGGGCTCTCAGTCAATTACAAACTACAGAGGAATTTGTCAACATTCGTGTAATTGAAGAGCCTAGTAAAGGATTTTTGGGTTTTGGTGCAAAGCAGGCTGTCATAGAAGTTGAACGTAAGGATTCCAAAGTTGAAGAACATTTTGAGCATAACAACGTAGATTCAAAGACAGAAGATCAGAGTCTAGATCAGGCGAAGACAGCTATTGTGCCAGATGGAGCTAATACTTCTACTGCTGATTCTGTTACTTTTGATGAAACCAAGCGAGTACAGGAAGAGGAAATTCAAGAGGCGATTGAAGAGGCTGTTGTTTTTCTTGAAAATGTGCTGGCGAAAATGGATCTTATTGTGAAGGTAAAGGTAGAGAAGCAAGCTGATTACTGGTTGTTTGATGTATCAGGGACTCAATTAGGACTGATGATCGGACGAAGGGGTCAGACGCTAGATTCTCTTCAGTATTTGACGAATATCGTAGCGAATCGTCATTCGAGTAGCTATATTCGTATCGTTATTGATGTGGAGAATTACCGAGCTAAACGTAAGGAAACATTAGAGCAGCTTGCCGATCGAGTGGCCAAGAAAGTGATTCGTAGCGGGAATAAGGTAGCCTTAGAGCCTATGAATGCTGCTGAACGAAAAATCATTCATACTCATCTACAGGATTACGCTGGGGTTGCGACTCGAAGTGATGGGCAGGATCCACATCGCCATATTGTTGTTTATCCTAAATGATGTACTTGTGTATAACTTTATAAAAGGAGAGAGCTTCCGTGATTGGAGGCTCTTTTTTTGTGCTTTGAAAATTGCAATTTGTGGATAAGTTAGACTAAAATTAGATGAGCTATGTAAGACAAAAATGTTTTAAATAAGTGTTTAATCTGCTAGAAATGTTATACACATGTGGGTAAGTTCATTGTGAAGCAGAAACGATGGGTGAGTGAAGGGCATATTTTCTTTCTATTGCTGGTAAGATGTGTTATTCTATTTATTTAGGGAACGCTATTAACGTTGAGGTGAACGTTATGATGGAATTAGAAACGATAGCTGCGATTTCCACACCGATGGGTGAGGGAGGAATCGCCATTGTTAGAGTAAGTGGACCACATGCTATTGAGGCTGTGGATCGAATATATAAAGGTAAGCATTCGTTATCCACTGTGGATAGTCATACGATTCAGTATGGGCATTTGCTAGATGGAGAAGCTGGGGAAAAAATAGAGGAAGTCATGGTGACGGTGCTACGAGCACCGAAAACGTATACCCGAGAGGATATCGTTGAAATTAATTGCCATGGTGGTTTAGTATCTGTGCGAAGAGTGCTCAATGTGGTGCTGAATGAGGGAGTCAGATTAGCGGAGCCTGGTGAGTTTACGAAGCGCGCGTTTTTGCATGGGCGCATTGATCTGTCTCAGGCAGAGGCTGTTATTGATTTAATTCGAGCGAAGACAGATCGAGCGATGAATGTAGCGTTGCAGCAGGTGGAGGGTAGGCTGTCTAAGCTGATTCAGCGTTTGCGACAAGAGCTGCTTGAAACGTTAGCACATATTGAGGTAACGATAGATTATCCAGAGCATGATGTTGAAGCCGTAACGCAACAGCTCCTACTTGATAAAGCCCAATATGTTCAGAGTAAGATTGAAGATATTTTACGTACGGCTGAGCAAGGGAAAATTCTACGTGAGGGGCTATCTACTGTTATTGTAGGTCGACCTAATGTTGGGAAATCCTCCTTGATGAATGCTCTTGTTCATGAAAATCGAGCGATTGTAACGGATATTCCAGGAACAACAAGAGATGTTCTGGAGGAATACGTTAATGTTCGAGGAGTGCCGTTAAAGCTAGTGGATACGGCAGGGATTCGTGAAACAGAGGATTTAGTGGAGAAGATTGGTGTAGAGCGATCTAGGTCAGAGCTGAAAAAAGCGGATTTAATCTTACTTGTTTTTAATTATACAGAGCGCTTAAATGAAGAGGATCGTAGGTTGATTGAGCTGGTTAGGGATTTGAAGTCTATTCTTATTGTAAATAAGATGGACTTAGCTGGTGAATTGGATGTGAAGGAGCTTCAGAAGCTTGCTGGTGAGAGAAGAGTCATGACCACGTCATTGCTTGAAGAACAGGGGATTGATGAGCTTGAACAGGCTATTGCGGAGCTCTATTTTACTGGCGATGTTGAGGCAGGGGATATGACTTATGTGAGTAATGCTAGGCATATCGCCTTGTTGAATCAAGCGAAAAAATCGATTAGTGATGCGATTGAAGGAGTCAAGCTTGGAGTCCCTGTTGATATTGTCCAGATAGATCTACAGAAAACGTGGGAGCTGTTAGGTGAAATTCTTGGGGATGCAGTAAGTGAGAGCTTGATTGATCAGTTATTTTCACAGTTCTGCTTAGGAAAATAGCTACAAAGGTAAATATAGAAAAGATCGTGCCTAATGATTTTTTTATCAAGTGTAAAGTCCATGTCCATAGTGGAGGTTAAGCGCTTTGCGGCGGAATGGAGGACATGGATTTTACCTAAATATAAGGTGAAAGGAGCTGTAGTGAATGAATTATCGTGGAGATGATTTTGATGTTATCGTCATTGGAGCGGGACATGCTGGTGTTGAATCAGCTCTTGCGGCTGCTCGTATGGGCTGTTCAACGTTATTGCTGACGTTAAATCTAGATGCTGTAGCCTATATGCCGTGTAATCCGTCTATTGGTGGACCAGCCAAAGGGCATGTTGTTCGTGAGATTGATGCTCTTGGTGGTGAGATGGGCAAAAATATCGATAAAACATATATTCAGATGCGTATGCTAAATACGGGAAAAGGACCTGCTGTACAGGCGTTGCGTGCACAAGCAGATAAATTTTTGTATCAGCATACGATGAAGGAGACAATTGAAAATACACCTAATTTAATTTTACGCCAAGCGATGGTGGAAGAGTTAATTGTCAAAGATGGTGTTTGTTGTGGGGTTGTGACGAAGACGGGGGCTGAGTATTATTCAAAGACAGTTGTCCTTACCACAGGGACATACCTTCGTGGACGTATTGTATTAGGGGATTTATCCTATGAGAGTGGTCCTAATAACCAGCAGCCTTCTATTCGCTTGTCCTATCATCTGCAGGAGCTTGGATTTGAAATGGTTCGCTTCAAAACGGGGACACCTCCCCGTGTTCATGGACAGACGATTGATTATAGCCAGACTGAAATTCAGCCTGGAGATGATGTCCCTAGAGCGTTTTCCTTTGAAACAACGGAATTACCGCAGCCTAAGGAACAGCTCCCATGCTGGCTAACGTATACAGGAGAGGAAACCCATAAGGTGATTCAGGAAAACCTTGGTCGCTCACCAATGTATGGAGATTCCAAACAAATTGAAGGAACAGGACCAAGATATTGTCCTTCTATAGAAGATAAGATTGTTCGTTTTGCTGATAAACCGAAGCATCAGGTGTTTCTAGAGCCGGAGGGAAGAAATACGTCTGAGGTATACGTACAAGGCTTATCCACTAGCTTACCTGAGGATGTACAGCTTAGAATTTTACGTTCTATTCCGGGACTGGAGAATTGTAAAATGATGAGACCAGGATATGCGATTGAATATGATGCCATTGTACCGACTCAGCTATGGCCATCCCTAGAAACGAAGCTTATTGAAGGCTTATTTACAGCTGGTCAAATTAACGGAACGAGCGGCTATGAGGAAGCGGCTGGACAAGGCCTTATGGCAGGAATCAATGCTGCTCGTAAGGTTCAGGGGCGTGATCCTGTTGTGTTAGATCGCTCACAGGCTTATATTGGCGTATTGATCGACGATTTAATTACGAAGGGAACGAGAGAGCCTTACCGCTTGTTAACGTCACGAGCAGAGTATCGTTTACTTCTACGTAATGATAACGCTGATCTTAGATTAACTGATGTAGGTTATGATATCGGATTAATACCTGAGGAGCGCTATGCTCGTTTCAGTGAAAAGAAACGTTTAATCGAAGGTGAAATGGCTCGATTAGAGCAGGAGAAGGTAAGACCGGAGGAGAGAGTACAAGACATTCTTCGTTCCGTTGAATCTAAGGAATTGAACAATGCCTTTGATCTAGCTACCATCCTAAAAAGACCTGAGATCGGATATGCTCAAATTGAAGCTATATCACCTGCACCAAGTCCTTTACCTACAGAGGTTACAGAGCAGGTGGAGATTCAAATTAAATATGCGGGTTATATTGCTAAGCAACTGCTTCAGGTTGAGAAATTAAAGAATATGGAGAACAAAAAGCTATCCTCAGAACTGGATTATGAGAGCATTAAAGGTCTCTCTATGGAAGCGATGGAAAAGCTTAAAGAAATCAAACCGTTAAACATTGCTCAAGCGTCTAGGGTATCAGGAGTTACTCCAGCAGATATATCTATTCTGTTAATCTTTTTAGAGCAAATGAATCGAGTGAAGGCTTAAATCAATATGTTAGGAGTAAAAGGAGTAGGATGAAACAGGTAGAATTTTGTCTAGCTTTGGAGAAGCATGGGATTACATTAGCTGAAAAGCAAAAGAACCAGTTTGAACGTTATTTCGAGCTGCTCGTTGAGTGGAATGAAAAAATGAACTTAACATCGATTACTGATGTGGATGGTGTTTATTTAAAGCACTTCTATGATTCAATAAGTCCTGCTTTCTTCTATTCCTTTACGGATGTGCAGAAGGTGATGGATGTAGGGGCTGGTGCTGGCTTTCCTAGCCTACCTTTAAAGATTTGCTTCCCTCATTTAAAAGTAACTATAGTAGATTCCTTACAGAAGAGAATTCACTTTTTAGAGCATCTAGCCAATGAGCTAGAGCTTGAGGAGGTTGAATTTGTGCATGCACGTGCAGAGGACGCGGGGCAGAACGTGAAGTATCGACAAAGCTATGATTTAGTTTTAGCAAGAGCTGTAGCACGTTTAGCTGTGTTAGCGGAGCTTTGCCTTCCTTTTGCTAAAAAAGGTGGAGAATTTCTGGCTTTAAAGGGTGCTAAGGGCTTAGAGGAAGCGGAGGAAGCAAATAAGGCTATTTCTTTGTTAGGTGGTCAGCTTAGTAAAACTCATGCGTTTTCTTTACCTGAGGAGGAAGGAGAACGACATATTGTTCTCATTAAGAAAGGGAAGGAAACGCCTAAAAAATATCCACGCAAGGTGGGAGTCCCTAATAAGCAGCCTCTTAGTTAAGGGATATAGATAGCTGGTATACTTGTTGTCGATCAATCGAATGATTAAAATAGGATGAATTAATAAAAATAAAATGTTTCACGTGGAACATTTTATTTTTTTTTGCAGGAGAAAAATGATAGAATAAAGAATGGTATAGTAATAATCTAATAGATATCATTCAAAAAGGTGCTTTAACAGCTTAGAGAATCACATCGAAGGCGCGGTCATAGATGCTTTTGGTGCGTTTGTCTTGCATAGAAAATATAAATAGTCATGAGGATAACGGAGTAAAGCTGAGATTTCTGGCTGCTGAACCTCCATCTGTTCAGGACTATTGAGTAATTTGGAGTAGGTGAACATACCATGAAAGAACAATTTACTCGTTTTTTTGGTAAAGGGGATAAACAATTAAATACAACAGAGCAGGAAGTAGATGAAGTAAAATCTATTGCTATTGAAGAGATTATACCGAATCGCTACCAGCCTCGAACAGAGTTCAATGATGAAAAGCTTGATGAGCTTTGTCAGACGATTAAAACGCATGGTGTTATCCAGCCTATCGTTGTACGAGAGATGGAGGGAGGCGGCTATGAGCTTATAGCAGGAGAACGCAGATGGCGGGCCGTTACCAAGCTTGGCATGCCTACTATTCCAGCTATCATTCGTAACTTTAATGATTCACAGTCTGCTTCTGTCGCATTGATTGAAAATTTGCAGCGCGAGAATCTAACCTCTATTGAAGAGGCTATAGCTTATCAAAAATTGATGGAGCTTCATCAATTAACTCAGGAGAGTCTTGCACAGCGTCTAGGAAAAGGTCAATCGACTATTGCTAATAAGATTCGTCTACTACAGCTTCCTGAGGAGTGCCATGATGCGTTAAAGGCACGTTCTATCACAGAACGGCATGCTAGAGCGTTACTTGCATTGAAGGAGCCTGAGCTACAGCTCAAATTCTTACATGAAATTCTTGAGAAAGACCTAAACGTGAAGCAAACAGAGCAGCGAATTGAGCAGTACATAAATCAGCTGAACGAAGAGCCAAAGAAGAAGCAGGTAAGAAAGTCCTTTTCAAAGGATGTAAGATTGGCTTTAAACACAATTCGTCAGTCTGTTGATATGGTTGTACAAAGCGGTTTATCAATAGAAACGGATGAGTCGGACCATCAGGACTACTATCAGGTAACAATAAAAATACCGAAAAAAAATTAAGCTAAGCATATATGAGATAGCGACAGCATTAAGAAAGATACATCATATAGACGATATTTCAATATTAGATGTCGTCTAAAACGAATGAGTAGATCAGCTTTATGAGAAGAATACTGTTCAAGGTTTATAGCCTGTACAGTTTCAGACAGGTATGAGCGAATGTATACAGAGAAGTCCATACATGAGCGTTAGTCAAAAGGAAGCTTCTTCACACTCAGTGATATTGCTTCAGCTACCAGCGTTGAGATGTAACAGACAGCATGATGAAAGCAAAAGTAGATAAAGAGGTGAAAAGCGTGGGCAAAACCATTGCTATAGCAAATCAAAAAGGTGGCGTGGGCAAAACAACTTCTTCCATTAATTTAGGTGCAAGCTTGGCTACACTTGGCAAGAAGGTTTTATTAGTTGATATTGATCCACAGGGTAATACGACTAGTGGGATTGGAATTAATAAAGCAGATGTAGAAAACTGTATTTATGATGTATTGATTAATGAAGTGCATATGAAGGACGCTATTGTAAGGACAAGTATTGAAGGGCTTTCTATTGTTCCTGCAACGATTCAGCTAGCAGGGGCAGAGATAGAGCTAGTCCCAACCATATCGAGAGAGATACGCTTAAAAAAAGCGATGCAAGCGATAAAAAATGAGTATGACTATATTCTGATTGATTGCCCACCATCATTAGGCATCTTAACGATAAACTCCCTTACCGCCGCAGATTCAGTACTTATTCCCATTCAATGTGAATACTATGCCTTGGAAGGACTAAGTCAATTACTTAATACGGTTCGTTTAGTTCAAAAACATTTGAATACCTCGTTACTTATTGAGGGAGTCTTGCTCACGATGCTAGATGCTAGAACGAATCTAGGTATTCAAGTCATTGAAGAGGTTAAAAAGTATTTTCAAGATAAAGTGTACAAAACAGTTATTCCCCGTAATGTTCGGCTTAGTGAGGCGCCTAGCCACGGTCAATCGATAATTACGTATGATCCTAAGTCAAGAGGGGCAGAGGTTTACTTAGATCTTGCAAAGGAAGTGGTTGCTAATGTCGAAACGGTTAGGTAGAGGCTTAGACGCTCTGTTTACGTCATTAGAGGTTACTTATGAAGAAAAAGTCATTCAAATTAAACTCAATGACTTACGCCCTAATCCATATCAACCACGAAAAGAGTTTGAAGCGGAAGCGATTGAGGAATTAAAGAAATCGATTGAAGAACACGGTGTTATTCAGCCCATTATTGTCCGGAAAAGCATCAAAGGCTATGAAATCATTGCTGGTGAACGTCGCTTCCGTGCGTCAAAGGAAGCTGGCTTAGCTACAATTCCTGCAGTAGTTAAGGAATTTAATGAAGCACAGGTCATGGAGATCGCCTTAATTGAGAATCTTCAACGTGAGGATCTGAACGCGATGGAAATAGCTGTAGCCTATAAAAAGATCTTAGATAAGTTTGAATTGACACAGGAAGAGCTATCTGAGAAGGTAGGCAAGAGTCGCTCACACGTAGCAAACTTTATGCGCCTTTTAAATCTACCAGACAATGTTCAAAATTATGTTTCACGTGGAACATTATCTATGGGACATGCTAGAGCCCTCTTAAGTGTGAAGGAACGTAAGGTTATGCTTCAGCTAGCTAAGAAGTGTATTGATGAAGAGCTAAGTGTAAGGCAGCTGGAGGAAATCGTGCAAAGGCTAGAACATGTTTCACGTGGAACAAAGGATAAAGTAAAAAAGAAAAAGGATGTTCATCTGACCCATATTGAGGAAGCCCTACGAGATACGTTAGGTACTTCAGTGAAAATCAAAAAGGGTGAAAATAAAGGGAAAATTGAGATTGAGTTTTTCTCAGATGAGGATCTGGAACGTATTATTAAACTTTTACATTAGTTGATTTAGAAGCTAAGGCCTGAGGCGTAGTCGAAAATATATCTAAAAATGAAAAGTAGAGAGGATATCGAGTCTATATTCTTTCTATTTTTCATTTTTATTTGCTATACTAACAAAATAGCTCTTCCATTCGTTTCATATAAGGATTTGGATAAGAAAGACTGTATGGATCTATGTTTTTAGCGAAGGCTTTAAGAGAGCAACTGAAGAATCGAAACAGGTTTAAAATCGTAGTAGGAATTAGTAGTCATTAAAGATTAAAGACAAACAGTTATATTGAAAATAGACTAAGCTATTAAAGATATTAAGGTCAGTAATGACACAGAGGATAGCAAGGATACAAAGTTGTAAGGGTATGGAGGCTAATTAATATTACAACAGTACAATAATCGAGGTGAGTCAAAGTGATCTATTTTGATCATGCTGCTTCTTCATGGCCAAAGCCAGAGGGTGTGGCAGAAGCGGTAGCTCAGGCGATAAATGAATACGCAGCAAACCCTGGTAGGGGAGGGCATCAGCTAGCCCGACAAGCTAATGCTAAGATTAGAGAAACGCGTGCATTATTAGCACAGTTTTTTAATATTCAAGACCCTAGAAATTTGATCTTTTGCTCGAACGCCACTCATGCATTGAATCAAGCTATACAGGGGATTGTATGGGAAGCGGGAGATCGAGTGATTTCTACATCCTATGAGCATAACTCAGTAAGAAGACCGCTCGAATACATTCGGGAAGAATATGGGGTAGAGGTAGATTATATACAGGTGCAGGACAACGGAAGCTTGTCTTTAGAGGAATTAGAAAGTAGCTTGGATGAAAATACAAAACTAATAGCAGTGACACATGTTTCTAATGTGACTGGAGCGATTTTACCTCTTGCTGAAATCAGTGTTATCGCGCGGAAAAAGAATATTCCCTTGCTGGTGGATGCTTCTCAATCTGCTGGTTTCGTTCCCCTTGATGTAGATGAGCTTGGGATAAGTCTTCTAGCATTTCCGGGACATAAGGGGTTATATGGGCCTCAGGGTACGGGAGCATTATATATAGCTCCAGACTTGAATTTGACACCTCTCCTACATGGTGGGACAGGCAGTCATTCTGAATTAAAGGAACAACCCGGGGAACGTCCAGCTAGGTATGAGTCAGGGACATTAAATACACCAGGAATTGCAGGATTGGGTGCTGGTGTTAAATTTCTTTTAGAGCGGGGAATGGAAACAATCTTCAAGGAGGAACAGGAGCTAACGATCTATGCTCTTACTCAGCTATCAGAGGTTCAAGGTGTGCAAATCTATGGTCCAGGCTTAGGTGAGGAGAGGGCACCCGTTATTGCTTTTAATATAGAAGGAATTGCTTCTCAGGAGCTTGCTCATATACTAGACCAGCATTATTCGATTGCCACAAGGGCAGGATTGCATTGTTCTCCATTAGGACATGAAAGTATAAAAACGGAGCAAATAGGCGCTGTGAGAATAAGCTTCGGTCTATTTAATACGAAGCAGGAGGTAGATCAGCTTATTGTTGCCTTAAATGAGATTCGGGATGGGATGCTTGGCTTTGTCTAAAGTTATTCTGATTAAGAAGTAATTTAAGGTCTGTAGGAAATTAATAATTTCATATAAGCAATTACGATTTGTTAAAACTAATTATAAATTGTTATAAGCTCATCGTTATTCATAGGAATGTAGAATGTATAGCTGTAGGTAATGATAACTATTGAGATAAAGCAGGGGCTTGTTAAAGTGAAGGAGTAGCATAGATGATTCTAACAGGTGTGATCGTCAACACAATTGCCATTGTAGTTGGAGCTATACTAGGACAGGTATTTTCTAATTTAAAGCAGGAAATGAAGGAAACGATTTTAAAAGCGATTGGAATTGTTATTATTCTGTTAGGGCTACAAATGGCTTTTCAGGTGAATGAAATTCTTATTGTACTTTTTAGCTTAGCCCTTGGTGGCGTTCTTGGTGAATGGTTGAATATTGAACAGAGGCTAGAGAGCGCAGGTAAGTGGATTGAAAGGAAAGCAGGGAAGCGACTTAAAGGGAATGTGTCTCAGGCGTTTGTCACAACAACGTTAATTTACTGTATTGGGGCGATGGCTGTGGTCGGCTCTTTGGATAGTGGCTTGAGGCAGGAGCATGATGTGCTTTATACAAAAGCTTTTTTAGATGGATTTACAGCGATTATTTTTTCTTCTACATTAGGGATAGGTGTAATGTTCTCCGCTATCCCCGTGTTTCTCTATCAAGGGGCCATTGCTTTTGGAGCAACGTTTATCCAGTATGTGCTGTCTCCTGAGCTGATTGATAAGCTAATTGTTGATCTAACGGCAACAGGTGGAATCCTCATAGTAGCGATCGGTTTAAATATGCTAGAGATCGTAAAAATACGAATAGGAAACCTTCTTCCGGCCTTGTTGGTCTCTGCTATTCTGACTCTCATCTATCATTATATACAGTTATAGTTTTTTCTAAATATCAGATTGTCTTTATAAACGAAAGTGAGAAGCAGCAGTGATCCAAAGTTACACAGCTTTATCACATGAGCATTGAATCACTGACTTTGAATATGGTATCGGACAACCTCCTTGCTAGGAGGTTCTTTTGGTTGCTGGAGTTTCACCGAGGCTTGATAGATAGCCTGAGCGATTTTCTCTGCCATACTCATGACAACCGATAACCGAGTGTTTTGCAAAACGAAGTATTCCATAAATCCCCCAACATTCACAATGCCCGTAAGATGTAGCTGCCCAATTTCGGGCAGTTTTTTCTGTACACCAGCCCCTGGTTTTAGAGCTCCCTGACCCAAGGTAATCATGCCTACACTTTTCAAGTCTCCTAAACAAGCATCTATAGCGATAATATAGGGCCATTTATGCTCTTCTTTGATAGCAATAACGGTGTCTGCTAAATTCATAGCGTGGACAGGCTGGTCTAAAGTGCCATAGACGTGCAGCCCCTCCATCTTTAATTCGTTTAGCTTCGTACCAATTAGTGGACCTAACGCGTCACCGGTGGATCGATCCGTTCCTATACAGGCCAGGACAATGTCATAAAAAGAGTGCTTGTTTAATAAAGTGGAGTAAAGAGAGTTGGACAATCTTTCAACAAGCTGGGTGCTTTGATAGGAGTCGCGAAACATAGGTTCAGATGGGAGAGTATTTCGTTGATTTTCCATAAGCTACCTCCTTCAATGGGATAAGTATTACCAGTATAGGAAAAGCCCTTTGAAAATATACGCGGAATGATTGGGATCTACATGCTTAGTTCGTCAAGTGATAAAGGGGGATATGAACATGCCAAATATCCGGGTGTTTTGGAATGGCTTAAAAATAGCATTTCTTATCATGGGAACCACGATTGGTGCAGGATTTGCTTCAGGGAGAGAGCTTTGGGAGTTCTTTGCTTCCTACGGCTCTTCTAGCAGTATGTACGTGGTTCTTTCTATTCTTCTCTTCTCAATAAGCTGTTATATTATTCTGACGATTAGTCAGCGTATTCAAGCTCATAATTATACATATGTGTTAAAGGAGCTAGTTGGAAGCAAATTAGGGAAAATGTACGACTTTTTCATCCTTATTTATTTACTTTCGACCACAGTCATTATGTTTGCGGGTAGTGGTGCCGCTTTACAGTATTGGTCTATTCCCTATTGGGCTGGAGTGGCTATTCTCGGTGTATGTGTACTACTAGCTTTTATAAAAGGGTTCGAGGGTGTCATATCTTTAAATAGTATTCTAATTCCTGTCTTAATTATGACTCTTATTGCTGTGTGTCTTATGTTTATTGAAGCAGGGTATGGGGAAAAAACAGACGTATTGTCTGAGCAAAATATTCTCTCGTCGGCCATTACCTTTACAGCCTTTAACATCCTACCGCTAATCGCTATTTTATCTGTCGTTGGTCGATCACTTAAACCTGTAGAGATTAAGGTTGCTAGTGTGGCCTGTGCAATAGGATTATGTGCGGTAGCTGTGCTTTATAACGAAACACTGCTCCGTATCTCCAGCGATATCATGTTCTATGAGGTTCCTTTATATGCCATTTTGAGGTACTTCTCGGTGGAACTAACCTTACTTGTGTCGTTTGTACTATGGCTAGCGATTTACACCACGGCTATCAGTGGAGTGTTTGGGATAATATCTAGAGCCGAAAAGCTATATCTTCCCAAGTGGCTATTAGCAGGAGGATTAATGCTTCTCATCATTCCTATGACACGTTTTGGGTTCTCCAATTTGGTGAAGCTACTTTATCCTCTGTATGGTGTATTAAATCTTTTTATCCTCGCGATGATCCTGCTTTATCCGTTGGCGAAGAGGGAAAAAATGAGGTAAGATGGTAAATAAGTTAGTCCTGTACATCATAATTGTAGAAAACGTGCAATCAGAGAATACAATCAGACGAAGCAAAATCGAATACAGGAGGGACAAAGAAATGAATGATTCCGGTGGGTTACAGAACTTATGGAACAATACGTATGAATGGCTGAGCAGGCCAGAGCTATGGCTGCATATAGGCTCCGTAGCGGTCAAAATTTTTCTTATCTATTTAGCGGCAAAAATATGTATTGGCATCTTTAAGAAAACGGTTGATCGAATGCTAAGGGAGCGTGTCAAAGGACCTGTACAGCTCTCTCAAAAAAGGTCTAAGACACTATCTAGCCTTTTAAATAACATTGCGGTAAATGTGATTTACTTTATTGCCATTCTCTTGATTTTAGCGGAATTTAATATTGCTTTAGGACCATTATTGGCAGGTGCTGGAGTAGTTGGGTTAGCGATAGGCTTTGGGGCACAAGGCTTAGTAAAGGATGTTGTCACTGGATTTTTTATCATTTATGAGGATCAGTTTTCTGTAGGTGACTATATTGATACAGCTGGTTACTCGGGTACAGTTCAGGAAATTGGCTTAAGGGTAACGAAAATAAAGGATTGGACTGGTAAAATTCATATCATACCTAACGGCTCGATCACTCATGTGACGAATCACTCAAAAGAAAATGGCGTAGCTGTGCTTGATGTGGGTGTTCCTTTAAAAGAGGATATCAGCCGAGTCGAAGGGGTTGTTGAGGCCGTAGCAAGGTATGTGAAGGAAAAGGAAGAAGCGGTTATTGGCGAGCCTGTAATTATGGGTGTTGAGGAGTTGAGTGGATCGGGTACGGTCATTCGCTTAACGCTAGAGTGTCAGCCTATGACTCATTGGGCCATAACTAGAAAGCTGCGTAGGGAACTGAAGGAAGAGTTCGAGAAGCTAGAGATTGAAATGAAGTAGGAGTTTGGTCAAGGGACTAGACGATAGAAGATAGGGGAGCCTGATGAGCATGGTGGAGAAAAAGTATCAGCTGAATGATGTGGTACAAATGAAAAAGCCGCATCCTTGTGGGGAAAATAGGTGGAAGATTATTCGCATGGGGATGGACATCCGCATAAAATGCTTAAAATGCGAGCATAGTGTGATGATGGCGCGCAGCCATTTTGATAAGAGACTGAAGAAGGTACTAGAGACGGAGCAGCAGGAAGGGTAGAGCTAGTTTTCGGTAGGCAAGGAACGTAAGAGGTTCCTAGTAGAAAGGGCAGGACAGAATAGAGAAAGATGTAGAGGTTGAGGTTTTAGTGTAGGGATGGGAGGCCAAGGACATGAGCGTTGTTCAGCATACGGAGAGAAGTAGAGGTAGTGAAGCAGAAATTGATAAACAGCAAAAGCAACAGAAGCATAAAACAGCCTGTCCTTTAAACTGCTGGGATGTCTGTGGCTTTGAGGTAACCACGGCAGACGGCAAGGTTAAAAAGGTAGAGGGAGACTCTGCTCATCCGATTACTCAAGGTAAAATATGTGGCAAGGGTGTCATGCTTGCTGATCGAGCGAATCATCCTGACCGCCTCTTGTATCCGTTAAAGAAGGTAGATGGTCAGTTCGAAAGAATTTCCTGGGAGCAGGCTCTAGATGAGATTGCCACAGCTATGCAAAAGGTGAAGAAGGAGTACGGCTCTACAGCTGTACTACATAGCCATGACTATTCCAATGGTGGTCTGCTCAAGAATTTAGACCAGCGCTTCTTTAATGCGTATGGAGGCATTACAGAGCTTGTAGGAAGTCTTTGCTGGGGGGCAGGCATTGAGGCCCAAATGGTCGATTTCGGTAGCGCCTATAGTCATGATCCAGATGATTTGAAGAACAGCCAAACGATTGTGGTATGGGGCAGAAATGTTACAGCCACTAATATGCATCTCTATCCCTATATACAGAAGGCTAAGAAAAGAGGAGCTAAGCTTATTGTTATAGATCCCTTAGCGACTGGTATAACCCGTATAGCTGATCAGCATGTGAAGGTTCGTCCAGGGATGGATGGAGTATTAGCACTTATCATCATTAAGAAGCTGGTGGAGCAGGGACTACAAGCAGAAGACTTTCTAAAGCATCATACCCATGGATATGAGGAGTTTTTGAAGCAGGTGATTGAGCCCCTATCCTTGGATCAAGCGATAGAGTGGACAGAGGTCCCAGAGGAAGTAATCAATGAATTAGTTCATGCCTTTAGTGTAGGAAGACCGACGTGTACCTTGCTTGGGTTAGGACTGCAAAGATACAGCAACGGTGGAAATACGATTCGGGCTATTGATGCGCTTGTAGCGATCTCTGGAAATATCGGTATTCCTGGTGGAGGAGCCAATTATGCTCATCTAGGGGTAGGACGTAGCTTTAATACGACCGCTTTGGCTCACTCTGAGCGAAAGCAGGCAGGACGAACGTTTACCCGTATGACTCAGGCAGATGAGGTGCTTGAGGCTCGGAATCCGTCCATTAAAATGCTATTTGTCACGAGAGGAAATCCACTTGTACAGGTTCCTGATGCGTCAAAAACGTATCAAGCGTTTAGCCAAATTGAAACGAAGGTGGTTATCGATCAGTTTATGACCGATACGGCGAAGGTGGCTGATTATGTGCTACCGTGTACAACGGTATTTGAAGAGGAGGATATTTATTACGCCTCCATGTTTCATAGCTTTGTCACGTATGGAAAGCAAGTTGTTGAGCCTTATGGAGAGGCGAAGTCTGATAGAGAAATATGGACTTTGCTCGCTGAGCGCTTAGGCTTCGGAGATGAGTTTGCTTATACAGTCGAAGAGTTTCTAGAAATGGGGATACCCTCTCTGGCTGAGCAGGGTATTACGTTAGAGCGTTTAAAGCAGGAGACGACGGTGAAGCTTCAGCTTGAACCTGTTCCCTGGAAGGATTTTCGTTTTGAAACGCCTTCTGGTAAATTTGAGTTCCATTCAATAAAGCTAGAAGAAGAGAAGCGAGAGCCTATGATTCAGTTAATGCTTCCAGAGGAAAGTAGATGGAGTAGGCCAGAGCTTGCTAGTCGATATCCTTACTCGTTGCTCTCTATTCACCCGCAGCGTTCTTTACATTCTCAGCATTTCCATCTTGTGCAGGCCCTGCAGAGTCCACGAATTGAAGTCTCTGAATATATTGCTAGGCAGGAAGGTCTTACTGATGGCGATCAGATTGAGATATTCAATGATCGGGGTGTGTTTAGAGGGAGAGTGAAGATCGTTGTCGGTACTCATCCAACGACCATTAACGTGGATGAAGGACGCTGGCAGGAGTTTGGAGGTACAATTAATCAGCTAACTCCCAATACGATTTCTGACGTAGGCTTAGGAAGTACATTGTATGATTGCTTGGTTGGAATTAGAAAGCTAGGTTAGTCAGATATTTTTTAAGAGATCAGCAGACTGGTGTTAAGCATATTTTTCGAAAATAGGCATGTGATGAATCCGCCAAAGAATAAACCTGCATATGGTAAATAAAAGTATTCGTTTACCCAATACTTGTAAAGGGGATTGAACAATGCAGGGGAAAAATGTAGAGGAGCGACCGGTATACGGTATAGTCGTTTCTTCGGGTGAGCAGAAGGATGGTGAACACACCCATGATATGTACTTAATTTCATGGGATGGCAGACAAGTCCATGTCCACAACTTTAAAGGAGTCACGTCGTTTGATGTTGGTCATAGACATAGATATGTAGGGACGACAGCTCCTGCTCCAAGCGGTGTACAGCACACTCATGCTTACCAGACTACTACCTCGTATGATGATGGTCACACTCATGTTATTACAGGAAGAACAGGACCCGCTGTTCCTTTATCTGGTGGGGGGCACTTTCATTACTTTGAGGGCGTGACGACGGTAAACGGCCGAACACCACATACTCATCGTTACTCGGGAAGAACATCAGACGAATTTTAGGAAGCAACATCGTGAGTTTTACAAATGAATAGGATACAATGAATAGGATAGAAATAAAACGCAGGAAATTGGAATAACAGAGATAGTACATTATAATTATAAAAGGAGACCTTGGTCATGAGCTGACTCGGGATCTCCCTTTTTTTATCGGTTTTATTTGCCTTCTATGTGCTTCGAGTGATTATTGGTTCATGATATCATTAACAACAATTTCATAGATGATCGTTCCATAGAAATAGGTTGCTACGGCAAGAAGTCCAACGACAGCCATGATTATAATACCTTTTACGGAAAAGATACGTTTCATTGTTTTCACCTCGAGATTATTGTACACAGTTTGTCTGGAAACAGCAATGATTATGCAGTATAAATAATAGGCCATTAAAGCTGAGGAATGCGAGAATGTCGCTTTCAGAATCGATCAGCCTATGTTACCGTTTAAGAGTTTTCCGTATACAATAGAATCTTTCCAATACTTTTTCTACTTTCTATTAATTGATGGGCTAGTGCAGCGTCTTTCAAGGGTAATTTTTTACCTATTTTAATCTTAATTTGTCCATTGGCTAACATACGCATGACTTGTAAAGAAGTATCCTTTAATACTTCTGGCTGTTCTTTCCTTGTTGTTCCCAAGCTATACCCAAGAACAGAACGACAGCTTGAATGGAGTTCACCCATTTGAAGCTTTCCATATTTTCCACTTGAATTTCCGAATACAACTAAGCGACCATAGTTAGCTAAACACTCCATACTTTGCTCAGTTATTTCCCCACCAATAGAATCCAAGATAATATTGACACCGTTACCATCAGTTAATTCATTCACTTTCAGTGAAAAATTTCCATTAGTGTAGCATAACACATGATCTGCTCCAGCTTCTACGGCTACAGGAATTTTTGTTTCATCGCCTACAGTACCAATAATCGTTTTTGCCCCTAATCCTTTTGCAACTTGAATAGCTGTTGTTCCTACTCCTCCAGAGGCAGAATGAACGAGAACCTTGTCTCCATCTTGTAATTTGGCTACGTCAGTAAACAGCTTGTAGGACAAGAATGAGACAATGCCACATGATCCCGCAACATCAAAGCTAATATGATCTGGAATCGCAAAAGTTAAACTCTCATCAGCAATGATGTACTCTGCATACGAGCCATTATGAGGAAACGCCATTACTCTTTGCCCTACAAAAAAAGATGTTACTTTATCTCCAACTTGTTCGACGATACCAGACGCCTCAAGGCCAGGAATAAACGGAAGTTTCTCTTGTCTCTTATTGCCATATCTTGCTTTAACATCTGCAAAATTAACACTTGTTACCATAACACGAATTAAAACTTGTTTTGGACCTATTGGAGGTATTTCAATGTCTACATATTTCATATGTTCTGTTGAGCCGAACTGCTCTACAATAATGGCTTTAATTGTAATCACCTTCTTGTTTCGTTATGTAAAACCACGTTTCATTATATTGATTATATCCTATATTCAGAAAAATAACAAAGTTTATTCATAGAAAACAACAATATCAAGAAAACATTCTAATCTAATTGAAGCTAAAGCCATTTCGTTATATACTTTGGTATAGTGCGACAATAGAACAATTAGGATGTGAGATAAATGGGAATGTCATGTGGAGTTGTTGGACTTCCTAACGTAGGGAAATCAACATTATTTAATGCGATTACTCAAGCGGGGGCGGAGTCAGCGAACTATCCGTTTTGTACGATTGATCCAAACGTAGGGGTTGTTGAGGTTCCAGATGAGCGTTTGGTTCGTTTGACAGAGCTTGTTAAGCCGAATAAGGTTGTTCCTACAGCGTTTGAGTTTGTAGATATTGCAGGTTTGGTTAAAGGAGCTAGTCGTGGTGAGGGGTTAGGGAATAAGTTCCTAGCAAACATTCGTGAAGTGGATGCGATTGCTCATGTGGTACGTTGCTTTGTGGATGAGAACATCACTCACGTATCAGGTAGTGTGGATCCAGTTAGAGATATTGAGACGATTAACCTAGAGCTTATTCTAGCTGACTTAGAATCCGTGGAAAAGCGGATTGAGAGAGTAAAGAAAAGCTTAAAATCAGGAGATAAAAAGGTGAAGGCTGAGCATGATCTCTTAGTTCGTGTGCAGGAAGTGCTAGAGCAGGAGAAGCCAGCTCGAAGTCTTGAAGTAGAGGAAGAAGAAGCGAAGCTACTGAAGGAGTTTCATTTATTGACACAGAAGCCGGTTCTTTATGTGGCTAACGTTAGTGAGGATGAAATTACAGACGTAGAAGGCAATGAGTATGTAAAGCGTGTTAAGGAGTTTGCAGCTCAAGAGGGATCTGGAGTGGTTGTGATTAGCGCGAAGGTGGAGTCGGAAATTGCTGAGCTCGATGGAGAGGATAAAGAAATGTTCCTTCAGGAGCTTGGAATTGAAGAGTCTGGCTTGGATCAGCTCATTCGTGAGGCGTACAAGCTACTAGGCTTATATACGTATTTTACAGCTGGTGTACAAGAGGTACGTGCTTGGACGATCAAAAAGGGAATGAAGGCTCCTCAAGCAGCAGGAGTGATTCATACTGACTTTGAGCGTGGATTTATTCGTGCTGAGGTTGTCCACTATGATGATCTATCGGAAACGGGCTCTATGAACGCAGCGAAGGAAAAAGGCTTATTGCGTTTAGAAGGAAAGGATTATGTCGTTAAGGATGGCGATGTGATGCACTTCCGCTTTAATGTGTGATGATTTGAGATGGAGATTGATTGTCTAACCATTGATTATATCTTTTAAACCAAAAGCTTTCCATCACGCATAAAATTGGCGATGGAAAGCTTTTTACTTTACAAAGTGACATAAAAGGTACTAAAAAGAATTGTAGAAAACTGTTCCATCAGTACCTAAGCCTTTAATGGATATAGGTTTAGGCAAATCAACATCAAATATACCTAGGTAAACTTTGTAGTCCTTGTTATTTTTATAGGTATGGTAAACGCTGTCAACCTCTGTTTCAATATGCGTTATTTGATTATCTAGAATTACAGCATGGACGATATTTTTTCCATGTATACTCTCCGAGTATTTCCAGAATAAACTGTTCGATATTTCATTTCTATCAATGACACTTGACAAAATCTCATTATTATTTTCATCTAATACAAGTAGATGAGATTTGTTATTGACATCATATAGTAAATATTGAATATTTTCAGCATTTATCTCTATTTTACTCTCTATAGAAGTACTATTAGGGTATATTTGACTTTTATCACTATCCTTACTAAGAAGGACTACAAGTAGTACTATTAATGTAGATAAAGAAAGTAACACTAATATTGTTTTCCTTTGCATAAAACTCTCCTAATATAAGCTTTGTAAGAGTTTAGATTCTCTAAGTATTCTTTTTTTAAAACCGAAAATTCCCATTTCTTTCATCAGACCATCTATTCTCTGTGGTAGAAAAAGAAAAAGAAATTCCAGTTGCAGAAATGGTTATGCTTGACACTTCTGTACTATTCCAAGTATGGGCATAGCCTGCTTTATAAGAAACAATTGTACCCGTTGGAGTACCATCAGAAAATTCAAACCAAATTCGTCCCTGTCCTCTATGAGAATCATATTCATATTCCCAATTTCTAACTATTTGGTTATCTTGGAATCTCATTCCTAATCCATAGGAAGAATATTCTTTTTCCATAGTATTAGTTCTAACGAATTGTTCTCTTAAACCTGAATAAGTATAGAGAGTTTCATCAAAAATAGCTATATCACGATTAAGAATCTGAAGGGCAAATCCGTTATATCCCCCGCAGGCACCCCAACCACAGTCACTAAACCAATTTCTATTTTTCCATTCCCAGCCCCCACTTAAAACATATTGGCCAGTTGTTTGGTCATAATATAGATTGACTGTAATGTCAACATCGCTTGAAACTGAAGCTATAGATAAGTCTTCATTAGATCCAATATCTCCAAAATGTTCAATTTCTATAAGCCCAATATTTTCTTCCATATTATTCTTTAAATCTAATATTTCAGATTTTAAAGTGCTCGCTTCTATATAAAGCATATGATTTTCTTCCATATTTAGTTTGTTTGTTGATAAAGTAGATAGAATTTCATCGTACATCATTTCTTTTTCTTCGATTAATAAAAAGTAATCGTCGACTTCTTTATAACGTTCTGATAGCATTAATTGAAGTTCTGGATCTAACAGACTTAGATCAACTTTACCAGCAGTTAGATTATATTGACTACTAATGCTATCAACTGTTGAAGCGTAAGAATTATTACTAAACATTACCGAAATTAATAATACACCTATAAAAATATAAATCGACTTCTTCTTACCTAATTCCTCCCAAATTTTTATTTTCTAGTATAACTACTAGATTAATGACTACTTCTATATATAAATAACAATTCCTTCCCATATTTAATAATTAATACAAAAGAACTAGTAGATGGATTTATTTCAATAAAAATTGGAAATTAATATATCTATAGTAATGATTCATAGATTTAATAATATATTTGCCCTGGTGTAAATCAAGGGATAATAATTTACTAAAGGAGCTTCAAAAGTAAAAGAGATTAGATAAATTCTCAGTATCAATAACTTTTATATTTTCTAGATATTGTGCAGGTATTTAATGAAGAGAAAAGTTGGAGAAAGTATACAGTGGTCAGAAGAAGGCTATATATCAACGGTATGTATTAAGATAATTCTTGTGTAATAGGTACGTGTTTGGTATAATGACTAGATGTGAGAGCAATGTAGTATTTGTTTATGTACATTTACTCGCTCCTTGTTCCTACGGGAACCGCAAAGTCCAGAAGGAGGTGTCATACTATGCGTAAGTACGAAGTAATGTATATCGTACGCCCAGACCTTGAAGAGGAAGCAACAAAAGCAACAGTTGAACGTTACCAAACTGTGGTAACAGATAACGGTGGCGAAGTTGAAAAATTGGATGATAAGGGCAAACGTCGTTTAGCTTATGAAATCAATGACTATCGTGAGGGTTACTATGTATTGATGAACATCAATGCAAATCCTGCAGTAGTGGATGAGCTAGAGCGTCTATTTAACATCAACGAAGATATCATGCGTTTTATCGTTGTAAAAGAAGACGAATAGATTTCATTAGCATGGAAATGGGAGGGAGAAGCTCATGTTAAATCGAGTTGTCTTGATTGGTCGTCTTACTCGTGATCCTGAGTTGCGTTACACTCCAAATGGTGTGGCTGTAACCACGTTTACTTTGGCTGTTGATCGTCCTTATACGAATCAGCAGGGGCAAAGAGAAGCAGATTTTATTAACATTGTGACTTGGCGTGGTTTAGCAGAGACGTGTGCCAACTACCTAAAGAAGGGTCGTTTAACGGCTGCTGAGGGACGTTTGCAGATTCGTAACTACGAAAATAACGAGGGTCGCAAGGTTTATGTATCTGAGATTGTAGCAGATAATGTGCGCTTTTTGGAGTCTACACAAGGACAAGGTAATCAGGGTAATTACGGGAATGACTATCAGGGTAATGACCAGCAGGGGAATTATCAGCAGCAAGGACAAGGTCAATACCAGAGTCAAGGACAGAAATCTAATTTTAACGATGATCCCTTTGCCAGTGACGGCAAACCCATTGACATATCGGATGACGATTTACCGTTCTAAATCATTTATACCTACAAGGTCGTAAAGGAGGGAATACGATGGCTAGAAAACCAGGTCGTGGTGGTAAGCGCCGTAAGGTTTGTTACTTTACAGCGAACAAGATCACTAAAATTGACTATAAAGATACGGATTTACTGAAAAAGTTCATCAGTGAGCGTGGTAAAATTTTACCTCGTCGTGTAACTGGAACTGCAGCTAAATACCAACGTAAGCTTACAATTGCAATTAAACGTTCTCGCCAAATGGCATTAATGCCATACACGCAAGAATAGTTTTTCATAGAAGCGTAACATTGACAGGGTGGACCTTAGGGTTCACCCTGTTTTTATAAACAGAAGCTTTGCTTTATACCCGCGGTTTTTATATAATTATCTACATGTAACATGATTGGAGTGAAGCTCTGGAAATGAGAAATATTAGTGCCCTAACACATGGAGCGATAATGACAGGTGTTTTTATCGTCCTGTTATTCATTATGCTTTTTGTGCCATTGATTAATTTGATTGTTCTATTGTTTATGCCCCTTCCATTTATGATACATATGATGCGCTATGGCTGGAAGTCTACTCTTATCGTTGGTGTCGTTGCTTCTATCGTCACACTTATTTTACTTGCCCCGGCTGTTATTATAACGATTATGGCTCTAACTGTCGGTGGAGTGATGGGTTACTTTTATGCTCATAAGAAGGGGAGATTTTCTCCGATTATCGGTGGGGCCCTCACGTATTTAGCAAATTATTTGCTTATCCTGCTTTTAAGCTTGGTTCTATTTGATATTAATATGGTGCAGGTTTTGCAGCAGTACGTAACGGATATGGTGAATACAACGGAGGAGGCCAGCCATTTTTTACAGCTTCCTTTAAATGAAACACAGCTTGAGGCGTACAGAGAAAGTATTGGAATGGTAGCAGATATGTTTCCTGCTATTATGATTTTATCCTCCTTGCTTTTAGCTAGTTTAAATCATTTGATAAGTCGTCCTATCTTGAAGCGCTTAGGGCATGCTATTGAAGGGCTCCCTCCATTTAGAGAGTGGTCGTTCCCGAAATCTCTACTATTTTATTATTTGCTTTCCTTGCTTGTGTTTATTTTCAATATGGCTCAGCAGGGCAGTGCGATCTATATGATTGTTGTGAATATCCATCCCATTTTAGAGATTTTATTATATATCCAGGGCTTAGCCGTTATCGCTTATTATTCTCATCATAAAAAATGGGGGAAGACACTGCCAATTATTGCAGTTGTTTTGACCGTCTTTTTAGCAAGCTTTGCTACGCTGGTCATTCGTATGATTGGAATATTTGAATTGGGATTAGGAATTAGAAAAAGGCTTCAATCAAAGGAAAAGTAAGCATGAAAGAAAAACCAATACGAATTAGGGAGCTGAGAATATGCCAGGTTTCCTAGCGAATCAAACGCGGCGAAGATTATTCTTCGCTTTGACGCTGATCGCTGTTCTTCTTGCGTTGGCCGTGTCATGGTATGTGGAATGGATCATCGGTCTATCTGCCTTCCTGTTGCTAGCAGGTGTGGTTTTTCAATGGCTTCGGTCGGAGAAGAAGGCGGAGCTTGCTTTAGAGGAATATATAGCGACGCTGACGTATCGAGTAAAGAAGGTCGGAGAGGATATTGTTAGTGACTTACCGATGGGAATTATCCTATACGATGAGGAACGAAAGCTTGTCTGGAGCAACAAGTATATCACGGAGCTGTTGGCTGAAGAGGAATCGATTATTGGGCGACATTTAGTGGAAATGATTCCTAAGCTAGAGGCTGTGCTAGATCAAGCGGAGCTAAGAGGCACTTTTCGCTTTGAGGATGTCACGTTTGCGTTTATCCATGAACCAGAGGAGCGCAAAATTCATTTGTTTGATCAAACGGAATTTCAGCAGCTTCAGGTAAAGTATAAGCAGGAGCAGGTTGTGTTCATTCAGGTTCATGTCGATAATATTGATGAAGTAAGCCAGAGCTTGGATGAGCAGAGAAGGGCTCTCCTATTGAGTGAAGTGACGAAGATGATCGATCAGTGGGCGAAGGATGTAGGGATTTATTTACGGAGAACGTCTTCGGATAAGTTTTTTGGTGTGTTGACGGAGCAAACGCTAAAAAGGCTTGAGGAAGGTCGATTTGATATTCTAGATACGGTCAGAGAGAAAACTAGTAATAATCGGGTTCCTATTACTCTTAGTATCGGAGTAGGCTCTGGAGCAGATGATTTCGTCCAAAATGGTCAGCTAGCTCAATCCAGCCTAGATATCGCCTTGGGACGTGGTGGTGATCAGGCCGCGGTCAAGCGAGGCACTGGAAAGGTTACTTTTTACGGTGGAAAATCCAATGCAGTGGAAAAACGGACACGAGTAAGGGCAAGGGTCATCTCGCACGCGCTTAAGGATTTGATAAAGGAAAGTGATTATGTCTTTGTGATGGGGCATAAAGGACCAGACATGGACTCAGTTGGATCAGCGCTCGGTGTGCTTAAGGCAGTAGAGGTGAATGAGAAGCAAGGGTTTATCGTTTTGGATTTATCACAGCCTGCACCGGGCATCACGAGGCTGTTAGAGGAAATCAAGCAGGATGAAGATATTGCCAAGCATTTTATTTCGCCGGCGAAAGCGTTAGAATTAAAGACAGAGGAAAGCTTGCTTGTGATGGTGGATATGCATAAGCCATCTCTTGCGCTTGAGAGCAAGCTGATCGATCAGATCCCAAGAAGAGTGGTAATCGATCATCACCGCAGAGGAGAAGAATTTATTCCTGATCCGTTGCTGGTCTATATCGAGCCTTATGCGTCGTCTACGAGTGAGCTTGTTACAGAGCTTTTGGAATATCAGAGCAGTCGAATTCAGATGCATCCTCTTGAAGCGACAGCTATGCTAGCCGGAATTGTGGTAGATACGAATCACTTTGCTTTCCGTACTGGCTCGAGAACGTTTGAAGCAGCGTCTTATTTAAGACATCATGGAGCAGACACGGGTCTGATTCAAAAGCTGTTAAAGGAGGATAAGGAGCAGTTTGTCCTTCGAGCGAAAATGGTGGAGGATGCGGAGCTCTACCGAGGGAACATTGCCATATCTGTTGCTGAAATGAGTGAGAAATATGGGCAGGTGCTCATTGCTCAGGCGGCAGATACACTGTTGAAAATGAACCGAGTAGTCGCTTCGTTTGTGCTGAGTCAGAGGGCTGATGGTGTGGTTACGATCAGTGCGCGTTCCTTAGGTGATTTAAATGTGCAGGTCATCATGGAAAAAATGGGGGGCGGCGGTCATTTGACGAATGCGGCCACTCAGCTTGAGGATACGAATGTTGAAGAAGCTCTTGAGCAAGTGAAGTCAGTGATTGATGAACATATAGAAGGGAGAGAGGAAGGATGAAGGTTATTTTACAGCAGGATGTAAAAGGAATTGGGAAAAAGGGTGAAATCAAGGATGTATCAGAGGGGCATGCACGTAACTATCTGTTTCCTCGAAAGCTAGCGATTGAAGCAAACCAAGGAAATATGAAGACTCATTCCGCACAGGAGAAAAGTAAGGAAAAGAAGGCTCAGCAAGAAGTCGATGCAGCGAAGGCTCTAGCAGCGAAGCTAGAACAGGAGAAGATTTCGATCAAGGCGAAGGCTGGAGAAGGTGGACGATTGTTCGGTGCGGTAACGAGCAAGCAAATTGCTGAGGCTTTGACGAAGAAGAAGTATAAGGTGGATAAAAGGAAGATTCAGCTTGATGAGCCGATCCGCTCGTTAGGTGTCACTCAGGTTCCTTTGAAGCTGCATGCGGAAGTTACGGCAACGCTTCATGTTCATGTGGTTGAAGAGAAATGAGTGACTTATTCCTAGATCGGACTCCCCCTCATAATATAGAGGCTGAACAGGCTGTGATTGGAGCAGTATTTTTAGAGCCTGATGCTTTAATCAGCGCCGTAGAGTTCATTCAAGCTGAGGATTTTTATCGGACGACACATCAGCGTATCTTTGAAATCATGCAGGAGCTAGCTGAAGCTGGTCAGCCTGTAGATTTGATTACAGTCACGTCAGAGCTGCAGGATCGCAAGTGGCTTGAGGACGTGGGGGGAGTAAGCTACTTAAGTGATGTAGCGAATTCCGTTCCAACGGCAGCTAACGTGGCGTATTATGCGAAAATGGTGCAGGAAAAAGCTCTGCTTCGCCGTCTGATCAAAGTGGCTACTCAGATCGTCAGCAGCGGGTATTCCACTCAGGATGAAGTGGAAGAGGTCCTGTCTCAGGCTGAAAGAAGTATCATGGATTTGTCGGGAAGCCGGACAAATGATGGCTTTGTAGCGATTAAAGATGTATTGCTAGAGACGTATGAGCGAATTGAAACACTGCACAACTCATCTAGTGACTTGACGGGAATGGCTACGGGATATCGCGATTTGGATAAGATGACATCTGGGTTCCAGCGCTCCGATTTGTTTATCCTAGCCGCAAGACCGTCTGTAGGAAAAACGGCGTTTGCTTTAAATGTTGCTCAGAATGTGGCGGCTCGGGCGAATGAAACAGTAGCTATATTCTCCCTTGAGATGTCAGCGTCTCAGCTGGTACAGCGTATGCTTTGTGCGGAAGGAAACATCGACGCAAACCGGATGAGAACGGGGACGTTTAAGGAAGAGGATTGGGAGAAGCTAACGATGGCGATTGCTACGCTTTCCAAGGCCAGCATCTATATTGATGATACTCCCGGTATTACGGTTGGACAGATTCGTTCGAAGTGTCGTCGCTTGAAGGCTGAGCATGGCTTGGGGATGATCCTGATCGACTACCTACAGCTTATTCATGGCTCGGGGAAGGAAAACAGGCAGCAGGAAATTTCCATGATCTCTCGAACGTTAAAGACGATCGCCAGGGAGCTGGATTGTACAGTGATTGCTCTATCTCAGCTCAGCCGTGCGGTGGAGCAAAGGCAGGATAAACGTCCAATGCTTTCTGATTTGAGGGAATCGGGATCAATCGAGCAGGATGCGGATATTGTGGCCTTTTTATACCGTGATGATTACTATGATCAGGAAAGTGAGAACAAGAACGTAATTGAGATCATAATCGCTAAGCAGCGTAATGGTCCGGTTGGTAAGGTCGAGCTGGCGTTTTTGAAGGAATATAATAAGTTTGTGAATCTGAGTCGTCAGGATGAGCCGCAGGCACCTCCTGGGGCATAGTGTTATATGTGAAATCGTAAGCTTACGGTAGTAATAGAGAAGTAAAAAAGAAGTAGAAGAAGAAGAAAAGATGTAAGGGGAAGGGACTTGGGAAGGAAGATATATCCGGGTCTCTTTTTCTAAATTTAGAATGGCAAAGTAGTACTGAATGAGTTGAGCATGAAGAGGTATGGGCAGTAGGAAGGAGTTAAAGGGGTGAGTTCTAATATGGAGATTATTGTAGCAACGAATAACGCTGGGAAGATAAAAGAAATAAAGAAAATTCTAGAGCCAATCGGTATTAAGGCGCTTAGTTTGGATGATATTAATCTGGATATTGATGTCGTTGAGGATCGAGATACCTTGGAGGGCAATGCAGAAAAAAAAGCGACTGAGATTATGGAGATCGTAGGTAAGCCTGTATTAGCGGATGACAGTGGTCTGTTTGTAGACGCACTAGATGGGAGACCGGGTGTCTATTCAAAGCGTTATGCTGGTGGAGATTCACATCAAGGGAATCTTAAGCTTTTAGCTGAGCTGGAGGGTGTTCCTGAAGAAAAGAGAACAGCACATTTCAAATCGGTGATATGCCTAGCCTTTCCAGGGGAGTCAGTGCTTTTGGCGGAAGGAAAGCTAGAAGGATTAATCCAGCATGAGGAAAAGGGAAGTAACGGCTTTGGCTATGACCCTATCTTTTATCTGCCTCAAAGGGGTATCACGTTAGCAGAGGCTTCAAATGAAACGAAAAATCAAATTAGCCATAGAGCTCTGGCTTTAGAAAAACTGAAGGAAACCTTGCTTGATCGGTTATGATAGGGAAGATCTAATTTGTAAAAGTGTGTAAGGGTAAGGGTTAATAAATAAAGTGGGCTAAGCGTATTAAATACATCAGAGGGGAAAAGTTATGATAATTAGGGGTTACAAAGATGTGGATAAGAACCAGATACTTCAGCTGGCAGCAAGATTTAGTGATTTAGAATTTATGAGCTATAGAGATCAAGAAAAAATGAATAAAAAACAAATGGATTTGGCAAAGGAAGCTGTTGAAAGGAATTGTTCAAATATCTTCGTAGCTGAAGAGGATGGAGAATTTATAGGGTATATTGAGCTGACTGAGCAGACCGATTATTTTACGGGAGAAAAGCAGGGCTATGTATCTGCGATTGCTGTTCTGCCCCAAGGGGAAGGCAAGGGGATTGGTAAAAAATTAATGCAAAAAGCAGAGGAATGGACTGCAGAAAAAGGGATACAGGTTTTAGTATTAGATGTCTTTCAAAAAAATGAAAGAGCTATAAAGTTATATGAGAAACTAGGATATCAACAAGAAATTGTTAAGATGACTAAGGTTTTATAAAGGTAAAGTCTCGTTTATCAGAGCCCTCACTACTATGAGAGGGCTTTTATTTGTTAGATTGAAATAACAGTATAGATTAATCTAATAAGAGGAAATGAGGAGCAATGGCTTTGCCTATGATCCTATCTTTTTTATCCCTAAAATGGGCATCACATTAGTTGCTACTGTTTATTTTGCCTGTCTCTCAGCTGTAACGGACAAAATTGACCCTTAGAGCGTCATTTTACCTGAATTAATCTGTAACGGACATTTTCGACCCTTAGAATGGGAATCCCTCAGTTTTGGCCTCATTTTCACGGCTAAGGTGCAGATTTGTCCGTTAGAATTTTCAACGGTCCAAAAAAGACTTCTAAGATGCAATTTTGTCCGTTAGAGAAAACCATACAGCACGTTTTACATCGAAAACAAAAAAGTTAACACTAGTCACTTACTGAAGTCACTTACTGAAGTCATTCACTGATGCCGTTTACTGAAGCCCCCTTATGATGTGTTCGTGTTCATACTCAGGCAAAAGGCCGTAGCAGAAAGTGAATGACAGGTCCATTACTGTACTGAATAGCTGTCCTACCTTCATCATATAAGGGGCCTATTACCAATTTGACCCTGCGAAAGTTGAGTTGATACTATTAATTATCTGAAGCGAACGATTTAAAGAAATGTTTTTTAGGCAAAATGATTGGATCTGTATGTAAGTCTATAAAAAGATGGATTTGTGGTGGTTCTGAGCTTATATACTCCTCTGATTTTAAGAATAGATCAAAGGACTTTGCTGAAAGGGTAGATATTTCAAATTCCATTTCTTCGGCTATGTTTCTACCCAAGAACTTCCAACCAGCAATATTCATTATTCTTTCATTGGGTGGAGAAAAATAAAAATGGCTTGGTATGGCAAATTGGAGCTTGATTGTATCCTTTGGTAAGCTACCGTTTATCTGAATGAAAGTAGCTAAGTAAGCGATCAAATTATTTCTAGCAAATTTTAAGGTAATTGGTAAATATAAACTCTTCTATTTCTTTGCTGTATCTTACTTTATGAGAATAGAGGCTGTCAATAAGCATAAAATCTGAAATTGTCTTATTTGATGATTTAAATTAGTTCATTATATCTATGGATAAAGTGGCACACTCGGAATGAATACTAATAAAATAAATTGAGCACGATAACATGCCATAGGTTTAGGAGAAATCCTAACAAATACACGAACGATATGTTTAATAAAGTGTTAAATGTTCGGATATCCTGTTGAGTTTCTGTGGGAGGTTTGTTACACTTAAAAAGGATTACAGATTACATAAAGCTGAATGGAGGTGTCTCCCATGGCAGGTGTTGTTGTGGTAGGAACACAGTGGGGAGATGAAGGAAAAGGAAAAATCACAGACTTTCTATCTGAGAAAGCGGAGGTTATTGCACGCTATCAGGGTGGAAACAATGCGGGACATACGATTATTTTTGAAGGTAAAAAGTATAAGCTCCATCTGATTCCCTCCGGTATTTTTTATCAGGATAAGATTTGTGTTATCGGTAATGGAATGGTTATTAATCCAAAGGCTTTAATTGAGGAAATTCAGTATATTCATGATCAGGGCTTTTCAACGGAACATTTGCGAATTAGCAGCCGTGCGCATGTGATTTTACCCTATCATATAAGGTTAGATCTTGCTGAGGAGAAGAGCAAGGGTGACGATAAAATTGGAACGACTGGTAAAGGGATTGGGCCGGCGTATATGGATAAAGCGGCAAGAACGGGAATCCGTATTGCTGATCTGTTAGACCCAGAGGAATTTAAAGCGAAGTTAGAAAGAAATCTAGCGGAGAAAAATCGTTTATTAGAGAAGGTATATAATGAAGAAGGCCTTAAATTTGAGGAGATTTATGACGAATATGTCAAATTAGCGGATCAAATTCGCCCTTATGTGACAGATACGTCTGTGGTGTTAAACGACGCCTTAGACGGTGGTCAACGCGTGTTGTTTGAAGGGGCTCAGGGAGTCATGCTTGATATCGACCAAGGAACGTATCCGTTTGTTACGTCTTCAAACCCTATTGCTGGTGGAGTGTGTATCGGGTCTGGAGTAGGTCCGACAAAAATTGGGCATGTTGTCGGTGTAGCTAAAGCGTATACGACTCGTGTCGGCGACGGTCCTTTCCCAACGGAGCTTGATGGTGAAATCGCTCATCAGATCCGAGAGGTAGGGAAGGAGTACGGGACGACGACGGGAAGAGCTAGACGTGTAGGCTGGTTTGATAGCGTGGTGGTACGTCACGCAAGACGTGTAAGTGGAATTACGGATCTATCCTTGAATTCTATAGATGTGCTAACAGGCATAGATACGCTAAGGATCTGTACAGCGTATGAGTATAAAGGAGAGGTTATAGACGCTTTCCCTGCTAGTCTAAAGGTTCTAGCGGAGTGTAAGCCTGTGTATGAGGAGCTTCCTGGATGGACAGAGGATATTACACAGTGTCGTTCTCTTGATGATTTACCAGTAAATGCGCGTCATTATATAGAAAGAATTTCTCAGCTTACAGGAATTCCATTAACCATCTTTTCTGTAGGTCCAGACCGTCAGCAGACGAACCTAGTTCGTGGAGTTTATGCTTAAATCGAGCTTTTATAATGAAAATTTTGATGAAAAAATAGCTGTGTTCGCCGTGTGTTCTTATCGTATTTAGGCTGATTTATGTTGATTTGGCTATACGTTCACATTGTGTTCACAAGGAGAAGCCATGCACTTTTTCAGTGTGTGGTTTTTTTGCAATCCTAAATAGGATATGTATGTAAGCGGTTTATATTTCGTAACATTCATTTTTAGTTGCCTATTCTTCTATGTTTAATATCCAGAAATACTAGTGTTTTGCTGTAAATTGTACGAAAAAGCCTTGTCTAAAAAAGCCATTCTATGATAAAGTGATAGGGTAGTTTGTAGAAGTAGGCACAGATTTTTGTCAAATTAAAGAAAAGCTATAGAACTATATACATAGCATTATGAGTAGGTCATAAGACTTAGGATTTCCTATAGAGTGTCAAAAAATGGACACAACAAGACGAACATAAACATCGAATGATCTTACGAAATATAGTTTTAAGCAAGACCGGCGAAGGAAAGACGGAGCCACATAGCCAGACAACTAAAGCAAAATCTATGAAACTAGCAGCTAACTAGATCGAAAATGACTAAGCGTTCATTTTTCAAATGTTCATGGGTTTTTGAAAGGAGGTTATCATGTCGACATTCCAAGACAAGCTCAAAAAAGCTTCAATGTGGATGAAAGCTAGAATAACCCAGGGAATCGAGCATGGTAAACGTACTATTTCGCAATACAAGAAACACATTATTATTTCAGGTATTTCAGCAGGTGTCTTATTTACAGTGAGTGCGGTAGGCTATACATACTATCAATCTCAGGTTCAACCGATCTATCACGTGTATTTCCAAAATCAACAGATTGGTACGGTCGATAACCCTGACATCGTTAATCAATGGATCGACAATAAAATAGAAGCTGTAACGGCGGATTATGAAGATATTACCTTCCAAACCAATCACAAGGTTGCTTTTGAGGAAGAAGAATTATACAAGCCGTCTTTTGACAATCAAGCTACTTTAGAAGAGCTTGAAGGGCTTTTTGAAATACGAGCTACGGCTATCCGTTTGGAGGTCGATGGTGAATTCATCGGATATATTCCAAACGAAGAAAGCGTCTATACATTACTAGACGAAATGAAAAGCGAATATGTTTCAGAAGAATTTTTGGCTACGATGCAAAGTGAAGGATTTAGAGAAGATAGAAATGCTAGCTTTGCCGTCGCGACTCTAGCTAATGATGGTCAAATCGATCCTGATGAGTCAGAAAATACGGCTGTTAATGGAAAGGCTTTAGATATCAGTGCTTTAGATTTCGATAAGCTGCATATGACGAAAGCGAATGTTCAGCAGCAAATTGGCGTGCATGAAACAGTTGTTAACCCTGAGGATGTCATGAATGCTGAACAGCTAAGTGAGATTTTCCACGGAACAAGTGTTGAAGAACAGATTTATGAGGTTCAGTCTGGTGATGTGCTAGGAAGCATTGCTCAAAAGCATGACATGACGACAAGTGAGCTTTTAGCGTTAAACCCTGAACTACAAGCGGATCAATTACTTCAAATTGGTCAAGAGGTTGTGATTACAGGGAGCAAGGCCTTTATTTCCGTAGAAACGGTAGAGCAGGTTAAGAAAGTGGAGAAAATTCCTTTCACAACGGACTACCAGCAAACGGACGAGCTATATAAAGGTGAAAGACGTACGGTAACTCATGGTTCAGAGGGTCAGAAGGCCGTTGTCTATGAGATCGTTAAGGTAGACGGTAAGGAAATTACTCGTCAGGCGATTGATTCAGAAGTGATGATTGAGCCTGAAACTGAGGTTGTCTTAGTAGGGACAAAGGTTAAGCCTTCCAGAGGCTCAGGACAGTTCAGCTGGCCAGCGGTTGGTGGTAAGGTTTCCAGTGGTTTTGGTCCTAGGTGGGGCAGGCAGCATAACGGTATTGATATTAGCAGTGTTCGTGACAAAACGATTAAAGCTGCTGACAATGGTAAAGTAACGACAGCTGGTTATCATCGTGGCTATGGAAATTATGTAGTTATCGATCATGGTAATGGCTATGAAACGCTATATGGACATTTAGAATCGATCTCTGTTTCAAAAGGAGATGTCGTCCAAACAGGCGATAAGTTAGGAGTTATGGGGTCAACCGGAAACTCCACGGGTATACACTTGCATTTTGAAATTATTAAAAATGGAAGAAACCTAAACCCAGCTCAGTATGTGAGCCGTTAATAATCACATACCACGAGAATGACATTAGTAAACGTAGAATCATAATGATTCTTTCATATAAAGCAATAGGTAGTAAGTTTAAAGCCACATTCTAGTTATAATAGATATTTTCTATACGTGTACCCAACCTACTTTATGTTGAACATTCTTCATGGAGTAGGTTTTTCTATTTTTTCTGGAGAGAATGGAATACAATAGAGCTATAGATAAAAGGGGGGTCCGAGGATGAGCTATAAAATTCTAGTGGTGGATGACGAACGCCCTATCGCCGATATTCTACAATTTAGTTTAGAGAAGGAAGGCTACACTGTGGTTTGCGCTTTTGATGGAGAAGAAGCAATCGCCAAAGCAAATGAAGAGCTACCTGATCTTATTCTGTTAGATATTATGCTACCTAAAAAGGATGGGCTTGAGGCGTGTCGTGAAATTAGAAAGAAGCAGGACGTTCCCATTATTATGCTTACAGCTAAGGACTCCGAGGTAGATAAGGTCCTTGGGCTAGAGCTGGGGGCGGATGATTACGTAACGAAGCCTTTTAGCACAAGAGAGCTTATGGCCCGTGTTAAGGCGAATCTTCGTAGAATCGTTCAGCAGAAAGAGGCGAATACGGAGGAGGATACGGGCATCCGCATTCGAGATATTATCATTCATCCAGAATCGTACACGGTTTATAAAAATGAGCAAAGAGTTGAGCTCACTCATCGGGAGTTTGAGCTTTTATTATACATGTCTAAGCACCTAGGCCATGTGCTAACGAGAGAGCATCTATTACAGGCTGTTTGGGGCTATGACTATTACGGAGATGTAAGAACGGTTGATGTGACGGTTAGGCGCTTAAGAGAGAAGGTGGAGACGGACCCAAGTCAGCCTGAGTATATTTTGACTCGGCGAGGTGTGGGATATTCCTTGATGGATACAACGGCTAAAGGAAATGGAATGCTGCTATGAAAGTGATGAAGGCGCTAAGGCAATTAAAATGGTTTAATAGTATAAATTGGAAATTCACAATGATCTATGTGCTGCTCATTTTAGTTGCTATGCAGGTTTTTAGCGCTTATTTTATGAACTCTCTTGAGTCGCACTATGTTAATAACTTTACACGGATGCTAGATCAACAGGCTAGCCTCTTTGCGTACAGTGCTCAGAACTATTTTGATGAGAGTCAGGATGAAGAGACTGGGACGCTCCAGCGTGAGGATATGGATGTTTTTATCGATCGTTTTTTTTCTACACCGCTAATTGATATCCAGGTGTTAGATCAGAACGGGGTTGTTATTGGAGCTTCGACTGACCGACAGCGAATAATTGGGCAGATTAATACGCAGCTTGAGGTCAAGCGGGCTCTAGCGGGGACTAGAGATGAGACGATTCGTATTAATCCTGAGAATGGACATCGGACGAAAATTATTTCCCTGCCAATAACGTTAGGGAATCAAGTGGTTGGTGCGATTTATTTAATGGCTTCGATGGAGGACACCTATCAAACAATTCAGGATATTAACGGAATCTTAGTGACGGGAACGCTTATTGCCTTAGTATTAACCGTTTCATTAGGTGTGACCTTGGCCAAAACGATCACATCACCTATTAAGGATATGACGGTACAGGCTAGCTCGATGGCAGATGGAGACTTTTCGAAAAAGGTTAAGATATATGGTCAGGATGAAATTGGACAGCTAGCGCAGGTGTTTAATGAAATGTCGGAGCGCCTAAGTAAAGCGTTACATGATAACGCTCAGGAGCGGAATCGTATCGCTTCCATCCTATCTCATATGAGTGATGGGGTTGTAGCGATCGATCATCGTGGATCAATTATGCTTTCAAATGCGACGGCTGAGGCTTTGCTAGGGAAAACAGAAGAGGAAATGGTTGGTGAACCTATTGCCGACGTGCTAGAGCTTCCTGATCAGGAGTGGCTGAAGATCTATGAGGTACAGGACTACCGTTTCCTAGTTGATGTTGCTGTGAATGAGCAGCCTATCATTCTCCAGGTAAAATCGACTCAAATCAATTGGGAGGGTGGTACACAAGGAGCTATTATCGTGCTACAGGACGTGACACAGCAGGAGAAGCTAGAGGGCGAACGGAAGGAATTTGTAGCAAACGTTTCTCATGAGCTGCGCACGCCATTGACAACGATGAAGAGCTATCTTGAGGCGTTAGATGATGGGGTACTACAGGACAAGGATCTAGCTCCGCGATTTATTCATGTAGTTCAAAATGAAACAGAGCGAATGATTCGATTAGTGAATGATTTGCTTCAGTTATCCAGTATGGATACGAAAAAGATTCCATTGAAGTGGAAGACAACAAATATGCACTTATTAATTAAGGATGTTGTAGAGCGTTTTTCTATTCCTTTTGCTAATCGAGAGCTTGAGGTTAAGCTAGATTTAGCTGATGATCTTCCACTAGTCCTTGTTGATCCAGATCAGATGGTTCAGGTGATGGATAATATTATGTCCAATTCGATCAAGTACTCCAATCAGGGAGGCGTCATTTCGGTTGAAGCTTCATTAAAGGAAAGTGATATAGAGATCGTCATTTCCGATAACGGCATAGGGATTCCTAAGCCAGACCTAAAGCATATTTTCAAACGCTTTTATCGTGTTGACAAAGCCCGTTCAAGGGAAATGGGAGGAACAGGATTAGGACTCGCTATTGCCAAGGAAATAATTGAGGCTCATGACGGTTCCATTCGTTTGGATAGTGTGGTTGGCGAAGGGACGAAGGTATTCATTCGTCTGCCTATTATACGGGAGAATAGAGGGGATGAGGTATGATAGAAAAATTGAAAACGGTCCTCTTAATAGGGCTTATCGCCTCAAGCATTGTCCTAACCTGGCAGATATGGACGTATCAGCCTCGCTATGATTATCTACTACCGACGGAATATGTGACACAGGAAGGGATTGCTGAACGTCGTGAGCTCCAGGACTTAATTCAACCTGAAAAAATCCTGTACTATTTTGGAGATGAACGCATTACGGCTTCTAGCCCGGACTCTGTTGAATATACAAATGTGATCAAACAGCAAATGAAGAACTGGAGCTTTACAGGCTTTCGTGAGGTAGAGGGAAACCAGAGGCAATGGAATGATTTACGGACGAGATATGAGGCCATTGAATTTGCCTTCCCTACGAATCTTCCACTATCTACATTAGGTGAGCTCTTCACGCTGAATACAGGAGATACGCAATACTCGGACGTAGGGAGCATGTTTTTATATATTAACCCTGTCATGGATAATGTTTTTGCCTTCTTTATTAATTATGATGAGCAAAGGTTTTTACGTTCTAATACATCCATTAATTCCTCTGAGCTTCGGCAGTATTTAGCGTTGGGAGAAAATAAGCCTGAACAAACGGCCATCCTTCTCTATGACAATCCTGATCCTAATCAATTAGATCAATATATCTATGTAACGGATGAGCCTGTGGAAATGACAGAGTACCATTATTTTTTCCGCCGTATTCAAATCGACACGCTTATTTCATACTTGTTTGTTGATCCGCTTTTAGTGAGACAAATTCAGGATCGAAGTGGAGAGGTGTTTTATACGGATGGGACGAGAGGCTTGCAGTTAGCCAGTGGTCTGACGATGAATTATGTACATCCCCTTGCTATTACACAACGGGAGGGTGACGCTTCAGATAACCAATTTATCCAAAGAGCTACCCAGTTTGTCAATCAGCATCGAGGCTGGGAGCGTGGCTACTATCTATATAACTACCATAACCCAAATGCATATGAAGCTTCGATTGAGTTTAGACGATATATGAACCAGTATCCTGTTTTCTCTGATCATCCCGATGAGGAGCAAAACGTGATACAATTGGACATACAGGATGGCAGGGTGGTCAGCTATTATCGCTCCCTGCTTCAGCTAGACAGTGTGATGGATGATCGAAGACGAGAGTTACCTTCAGGACTGCAGATGATCGAGGAGCTAGAAAGACTTGAGATTCCGCTAGAAGAAGTGGAAGATATGTTTCTGGGGTACGCCTATACGTATAATGACAATTCCATTAGCTATCGTCCAAGATGGATCATAGAGTGGAAAAACGGACAAAGAAGCTTTATCCGTCAAGTAGAGGATCTTTACCCACTAAGTAGAATACAGGAGGAGCTAGAGGAGGGAAACAATGAATTGGAGTAGAACGAAGTCCATTTTTATTCTCGTTTTCCTTGTTTTGAACTCTTTCTTGGGCTATCAGCTGTGGGAGAAAATCCAAACCAGGCCCCTTGAATTGGCCCAGCTAAGCGAAGGTTCTGTAGAGGAGCTTTTGGCGCTACGTAATATCAGCTTGGAAACGGAGCTGCAGGCAGAGCAGCCGGAGCTGTCTCAGCTTAACGCTCAGTTTTTAACAAATGTGTTTGAGGATTTTGAGAATCTGCAGAATCAATCTCTTCTTTTTCAGGAGAACATGCTCATTTCTCAATTCCATGACCCTATTCTTCTAGAGGAGGGGCAAGAGCAAGACATTAGGCCTTTAGTGGAGCCATATATACATCGTTTTGAGCAGTACGAGCTAGATCAATGGGCCGGAGATTCGATCTTGTTTTTACAGAAGGTGGAGGGTCATCCGATTTTTATCGGAGGCATTGAATTTTATGTGAATCAAGTGGAAGAGGAGCTTTTTCTAACGGGCTATGAACAAACATATTATCAAGTGGTGAATATGGGGACGAAGCAGCCTACAATCTCCTCCTATACGAGTATTCGTACGTTACTAGATAATCAAGCCATTCCTTACTTTTCTACGATCGTAGATGTCCGCTTGGGTTATTATGGACAGGTTTATGAGGTGGAGGGTCAGGTGCTTACGCCAGCTTGGAGAATTATGATTGAAACAGACGATAGAGTAAGAATGATCTACGTGAATGCGATCACGGGAGCAATAGAGACAGAATATACGCGTTAGGAGAGGTAGACGGTATGGCATTAAGGTATTCAGTATTAGCTAGTGGAAGCACGGGGAACGCTACTTTTGTAGCGACAGAACAGGCTAAAATCGTCATCGATGCAGGATTAACGGGTAAGCAGCTAGAGGCTTTGTTTGCCCAAATTGGGGAGAATCCGCAGGAGCTAGACGCCATATTGGTGACACATGAGCACTCTGATCATATTAAGGGCTTAGGTGTGCTTGCTAGACGCTATAAAATTCCGGTGTACGCCAACGCTAAGACATGGACGGAAATTGATCGCCTATGCGGTAAGATCGAAACGGAACAGAAATTTCACTTTGAGCAGGATCAGAGGCTAATGTTTAAGGATCTAGAGGTGCATTCGTACGGAGTTTCTCATGATGCTATTGAACCGATGGCTTATTGTGTTTATCATCAGGGTAAAAAGCTAAGTATGTCAACAGATATGGGCTATGTGAGTGAACGGATAAAAGGGACACTTGAGGATTCCGATGTGATTATCTTTGAGTCTAATCATGATGTAGAAATGCTACGGATGGGTCATTATCCATGGAATATTAAACGCCGTATTCTCGGGGATATGGGTCATTTGTCTAATGATGCAGCTGGAGAGGCACTAGCAGATATTATTAGCTCTAGGACAAAGAAAGTCTACTTAGCTCATTTAAGTAAGGACAACAATATGGTTGACTTGGCGCGTATGACGGTACAGCAAATTTTAGAGGGAAGAGATATTGAGGTAGGTCGCGGGCTTACCCTGCACGATACATACCCGGATAAACCGACTAAGCTAGCGGTGGTTTAAAGGGTAGCTAGACGTGGAATAATAGGTAATGCTGATCCCATAGTTTCACATAAAATTGTTACAATTCCTACATGGTTCTTTTTTAGGTAGCTTAGTATAATAATAACAATAACAAACAAATACCAAGCCATTATAAATTAAAAAAGATAAGCACGAAGGAAGGTGTTCAAATGGGATACTATGATGATAATGAATACGTTAGTCAGGAGTCTCGTTCTAAGAAGGAGCGCCCTAGACGTACATGGATTACAGCGTTAGCTTCAGCGATGGTCGGAGGCTTGATTGTAGCCTTATTGATCCCGGGATTAGCGTCGCTGAACCTATTACCTTATGATGTAGCACCAAAAAATGCTCAGCAGCAGCAAGAGGCTACGGAAACAAGCGCTTCGCAGTCTTCTGTTAACCAGCCTGTACAGCTTAGTGTCTCATCTGGTATCATTGATGCGGTAGAGAAGGTGTCAGATGCCATTGTGGGTGTTGTTCGATTCCAGGAGCAGGCCGACTTCTTTTCCCGTGGGGTTGAGGAAGTAGAAAGCGGAACAGGATCTGGTGTCGTCTATGAGATTGTGGGAGACAAGGCTCATATTGTGACGAACTACCATGTGATTGAGGGAGCCCAAAAGGTGGAGATTTCCTTACCGAACGGAGAAAGAGTAGAGGCTACTTTAATAGGAGCCGATCAGCTTACTGATTTAGCTGTTCTAGAGATTGATGCGGAGCATGTGGATATCGTGGCAGAATTCGGTGACTCAGACACGATTCGAGCAGGTGAGCCAGCGATTGCGATCGGGAATCCTCTTGGATTAGAATTCTCTCGTACGGTGACACAAGGAATTATCTCAGCCAAAGAGCGCTCCGTTACGGTATCAAACAATTGGGAGCTTAATGTTATTCAAACAGATGCGGCCATTAACCCTGGAAACAGTGGTGGGGCTTTGCTTAACATAGAAGGTCAGGTTATTGGGATCAATAGCTTAAAAATTGCTACGCAAGGCGTAGAAGGTTTAGGCTTTGCCATTCCGATTAACGATGTAGTTCCAATCATTAATGACTTAGTGGAGCATGGGGAGGTACAGCGTCCCTTCCTAGGAGTAGGCATCATTGATTTAGCTTCGATTGATTCTAGCCACTGGACAACGACTTTGAATCTGCCAGAGGAAGTGAATCAAGGTATCGTCGTTCGTAGTACAGAAACGCTTGGACCTGCTGAACAGGCTGGCATTGAGGAGTTAGATGTCATTGTTGCGCTAGATGGTGACCCAGTGAACAACTCGATGGAGCTGCGCAAATACTTGTTTGCTCAAAAATCGATTGGTGATACGGTTACAGTAACAGTATATCGTGGTGGATTGACTCAGGATATTGATGTTGTGCTATCTAAGAGTTCTTCTAATTAAGGTGGGGAGCTAGTAGGTCAACGAATGTGTCATCGACTGGTGATAAGTAGATTTAATAAGAGAGCAGAGCAAATACTAACAAGAGTTAAATACAGTAGTATTCTCTGAGTGAAGCTTGATGAAGTAGTTGAAAGTAACTAGAAATTATAATAGGGGTATTCTCAGGTAGGTTGAGGATGCCCCTATTGCTTGTTATACTGTAGAAGGATGTTGAAAGGATCTTCAACAGAGATCAATTAATAGATATGAAGGTATATATTAAAACAAAGTCTTCGGTATATAAGAAGGATAGCCATAAATTTTTTGTTAAGGAGGTGTTTGAATGTACGTATGCTGTGAGGAGCATTTAGAGCTTGCAATTGATCATTTTGTGGATGAATATGAGGATGCTCCAGATGTGTACAGGCTAGATGAAATAACTTTCAAGGCATGGGAAGCTCCTCCTACCTGCGATTTTTGCTCGGAAGCTCCCGTTTTCTTGGTTATTTAAAAAACACCCGTGGATAACTTTGTCCTTTGCTCCGAAATATTCTGAAATATATGGCATAAAACGCTACACAGCAGGGCTTTACAAATATTTGCAAAGTTATACACACCCTGTGATCAACATGTGGATATCTTTATATTTTTGTCAAACTAGATCTTGTGTCAAGAATTTTTTCGTTGTATTTTGGCAACAACTTGTAGATTTGCCCGGGTGATTTTGACCAATTGTTAGTAATATTACGTTCAAATAGATAGAACTAGAGGAGGACTCGCTTCGTGCAGATCACAATCATCAGTGTGGGGAAGATCAAAGAAAAATACCTAAAGCTAGGCATTGCAGAGTTCGAGAAGCGGTTAGGACCTTACTGTAAGCTTCAGATGATTGAGGTTGCGGATGAGCAGGCTCCAGAGCAAATGAGTGAGAAGGAAATTGAGCAGGTTAAGGAGAAGGAAGGACAGAGGATTCTACAGCAGATTAAAGCAGATCGGTATGTGATTGCCTTAGCGATTGATGGGGTGAATTGGTCTTCTGAACAGTTAGCTAAAGAACTGGATCGTTTGGCTACGTATGGGCATAGTAGTATATGCTTTGTGATTGGTGGCTCAAATGGTCTGTCTGACGAAGTGCTGAAGAGGGCGCAGGTGAAGCTATCTTTTTCGAGGATGACTTTTCCGCATCAGTTGATGAAGCTTATTTTAACGGAGCAGGTTTATCGGGCTTTTCGGATTAATCGGGGGGAGCCTTATCATAAATAACGGCAAGTTGAGGCTGTTACGTGTTTGTAGGCGCCTGCAAAAGCGTGCTTGGTGGTACTGGGGGGGAGCCTCTGCTTGTGAGAAGCAAAAGCCCTCCGGGGCTTTCGTCTTGACGGAAGGGGCTAGACAAAGAAACTACTTCATCTGCAAATTAGAGGGTGTTCCTTTTAAAAGCCAGCTGGAAAGTATACCAAACAGCTGACTTATAATGTTTGACCGCTGTCCACGGTTATGATCTGACCGGTCATTGCTTCCTGTTCCAAAACAGCACAGATCAGTTGGGCGATATCACGAGGCGTTGAAATCTGCTGCAGCAGAAGATGGGGGGCCAATCTCTTCATTTGTTCTTCCTTTCCGTCCCACCATCTTGTCGCAACGGCTCCCGGCACGACGCAGTTAACCCGAATAGCGGGAGCTAGAGCTCGGGCTAAAGATTTCGTAAGTCCATGAACCGCTGATTTGGATACGGCGTAGGGAAGCGAGGAGCCTAGTCCTGTCTGCCCGGCGATGCTACCAACATTTACATTCGCTCCCTGGTTATTCTTCTTCATGAAGGGAGCGACAGCCCTCGCGCAGTAAAACATGCCCTTCACGTTCACATCGAACAAATTGTCCCATACCTCCTCCGTTGCTGACGCTAAATCATCCATCGGAATATGTCTGGTGATACTAGCATTATTTACGAGTAGGTCGATCTTACCGAATTTATGTACGGCCGTCTGGACCATGGTTTCTACTTCCTTGTCCTGGGAAACATCAGCTTGTATGGCTATAGCACGCCCGCCTTTATCATTGATCCATTGGACGGTTTCTTCCGCATCGGATTGAGAACGTGAATAATTCACAATAACGGTTGCCCCCCGTTCGGCTAGCATGAGACTTGTCGCTCTTCCGATCCCCGTACCGCCGCCAGTAACAAGGCCGACCTTACTTTTTAATTTCATAATAACTCCACTCCCCCTATGCCTTTTATATTATTCATTGTAAAGGTTGTACTAGTATTTGTATAATTGAACTAATTGAAGCATTTGTTCAATAATGTTGAAGTGGTTAAGGGGGATGGACTGTGGATCTTAACACGTTAAAAACTTTCCAAATGATTGTGAAATACGGAAGCTTTAACCGCGCGGCACAAGAAATGAATTATGCGCAATCTACCGTCACGATGCAAATTCAAAAGCTTGAGTCTGAACTGGGCGTTAAGCTAATAGAGCGTGGTAAAGAAATCGGTCTGACGGGAGCCGGTAGGCTGTTTTACGATCAGAGCTTACAAATCACAAAAAATATGGAGTATCTTCAGACCAGTTTATCCAATGTGAAATCAGGCGACGCAGGACATATACGCATAGGGGTAACGGAGCCAACGGCTAGTTATCGTTTACCTGGTGTTCTGAGGAATTTTATGTCCGAGCATCCGAATATCCGCATTTCCGTGGAAATTTCGAATACTCCGATCCTTAGAGAGCGGATCCTCAAAGGAGAAATTGATTTTGCGCTTTCTGCGGCACCTGACTTGGGATCCGAGTTATATTTCGAGCCTTTATTCAAGGAAGAGTTCGTGGCATTGATGCCCGAGAATCATCCACTTGCTCAGAAAGAGGTGATAGTGCCGGAGGAGTTTCGGGGGTATCGTCTGCTTATCACATCAGCGACTTGTCCATATCGCAGGAAGCTGGAGATGGTATTACAGGAAAATGGGAACGTCATGCTGGATACCATGGAGATCGGTAGCATGACGGCGTTAAAATATTATGTACAGAACGGGTTAGGGATCGCGCTCGTCCCTAAAATTATGATTGAACCCGAAATAAGTGGGACTACGGTTAGGATGGTCAGTGGAAGCCTTATATTCATGACATTCGGGATCTTGTGCAAAGCATCGGCATATCCGTTGCAACTGGCTAGTGGAAAGCTGTTTCAACAGCTCAAACTCCATCTAAAAAGAAGGACAATTTCCTGCATTCGAACATAACTTGCCGATCCCCCCGCCGCGGTGAACTGTACCATAACTCGACGAGATACAAGTATATGATGGAAGTTTTAGAACTTGCCCATTTAAAGGAGTTGAATGGAAGGAAGTGCATTTTGAGGTGTTCTCATTTTCAAATATCAATGAAATAAGTTCAGGTATATTCAGAATAACTAGATAACAGGAAGAAACTTCCACTCTTTCTGTCGAATCTTGTAAAGATAATTTATACAGAAGGAGTTTTGGATGGCTAAAAGGCGTAGAAGAAAGAAAAAAGTAGACTTTGTAGAAGCCTTAACAGGTAGATTGCTAGCAACCAAAAGGTGAGGGAACAATGATAGATATCATTCAGGGATATTTGATGCAAGCGGCGAGTGTTGTCATTTTGATTTTCCAGGAACAATATTGAAAGAGAAGTTAGTCTAATGAAAATGGAGGTTTTTGAAATGGGCTTCCCAACACATATTGTATCTGCAGGTGGAATTGTTGAGGATGGGAACGGAAATATCTTATTGGTAAAAACACGTGACGGTGGTTGGGTGTGCCCCGGTGGACAAGTAGAAGTTGGAGAAAATCTGATGGATGCTTTGGCTCGTGAAATTAAAGAGGAAAGTGGCATTGAGGCCACGGTCAGCTATTTAATTGGTGTCTATTCGAATACAGGTATTTTTAAATGGTATGACGGTGTGACTGATGTTCCTACACAAGTAATATTTGAATTTGTATGTAAACCCGTTGGCGGGAAGCTGTTAGCGGTTACGGAAGAAACAACCGATAGCCGATGGGTGCCGAAAGATGAAGTTCTTGATTTCATAACACAGCCAGCTATTCGGGCTCGCTATCAGGCTTATTTGGAGTTTAATGGAATGGTGAATTACATGGATTATATAACGAGTCCAGAGTTCAAAATCAAGCATCAAGCAGGTATATCGAAGTAAGTTAGCAGAAAAGCCCTTTCTACCTGTTCGTCAGTAGAAGGGCCAAGCGCTACTCTATAAAGTAACTTTGCTTTCTTCCTTGAAGACGAGATCTACGATGCTTGAACAGCACGAAGGAGACCCGTCACTGCCGACGTTCTTCATTTCTTCCAGAGTAATCTGTTTTTACGATCAGCTGAGAGAAAGAGGGGGAGAGCATGAAGAACACTCTCAGCCCCGCGCCATCGAATTTGCAAGTACATCCGGAAAGAATTTTCCGCCAAAGCGCAAAACCTTGGATAAGCCCGGAACAACCCGCTTTTTGTTTTTCTCCATCCCTTTGAGGCCATGCTTTACGAGCGTATCTAGGCTCATGCTGGGAATGGGACCTTCGTTTTCAGGTAGAAGGTTTGTTTCCGCAACGAGAGGAGGGACAAGCTCCATAACGTGAATATTTTTCCCAGCTTTCTTGAGTTGGATTCTTAGAGCGTCAGAAAACATATGCACTCCCGCCTTTGTTGCCGAATAAACGGGATGAAGGGGTGAAGTGACGTAGGAAAGACCAGAGCTTACCGTTACAATCATCGCTTCACTTTGTTGGGCTAATTGGGGGAGCAGCGCTTCAGTCATCCAGATGGTCCCGTTTAAGTTTGTTTGAATCTCGGCCGTAGTTCTCTCCAAATCAAGGCTATCGTCTATCAATTTGAATTCACGCATAATCCCTGCCGAATTGAATAGGATTGAGGCTTCAGGATAGCGGTCACGTAGAAATGCGGCCATTTCACGAACAGAGCCCGGATTGGAAACATCTCCTTGTAGTCCAATGAGCCCCTTATGTTTTTTCGTTACTTGATTAAGGGTTGTTTGATTACGCCCGATGACGATCACTTTATTACCACCACTCAAAAATTTCAAGGCGAAGGCAAGACCGATGCCCGAAGTACCACCCGTAACGATAATTGTACGATTTAAAAGTTCCATATATAAGCTCCTCCTTTGCAGGTTACATTTACGAATATTTGTAACCTGTGATTTATTTTAGCATACAACCCTGAGTTACAAAAGTCAATAGTTGTAACTTGGAGTGTCAATCTGTATAATAAAAGTATGAAAAATTTAAGCAGAGAACTCATTATGGAAACCGCACATCGAATGGTTATAGAACAAGGGATGGAGAAGGTTAATTTGTCAAAAGTCGGCTCTGAATTAGGGACGACACATGCAGCGATTTACAAGTATTTTTCGGGGAAGGAAGAGCTGTGGACTGAGCTTGCGCTGTCGTGGCTGGATCATGAACTGGCAGGGCTTTTTCCATTTAATACGGAGAAGTATTCGTCTAAGAAGGATATTGTGCATGATTGGTTATGGGTATTAAGTCAATCAAAATATGAGGCGTATGTACGTGAGCCTGAAATGTTTAAGCTGTATACAGCGTATATCGATCGGAATCCAGCGGTACTTGTTAGGCACATCGGAGATTTGATAGGGAGCCTAAAGGCAGCTAGTGGCATTGAGGATGATGGACGCTTGTATGCATTTTTGATGGCCTTTTCTTATTTTTCCGCACCAGCTTATGCGGATAATTGGTTGCGTATGGATTTTAAAGCAGAGTTTGAATCTGTATGGAAGCTGATTGAAGCAGGAGTTGAAGATTAGTAACATAGTTGAAAAGAAAGAATTATTCAGGCTATACAGAGAGAGGAGAGGAGTTGTTATCAGATGACTGCTCTTCTTTTTTGATGAGATTATAGACTATGGTTGTGTGCTTTATATTTATAAACTGACTCGGGCAGAAGCCGTTGTTGTGCTGCTAAGATCTAATGATCTATTCAACAGTCTTACTAGACAAAATAAAGGAGCTGTTCGCCACAGTGAGAGAACAGCTCCTTGTCATTTTACATCATCTTAGAACCTTAAATGCTTCTGCAACTTTACGAGCAAAATTTAAGGGTGGTTCAACAGATTGAAAGTGAATATAAAGAATGGTTGGTTTAGTGAATAGCCAATGATTATGAAGAGCACTGATGATGATACCGTTTCTAATTAATAGGCTAGAAAATGCCGGTACTTCTTCTTCAAGTAGTACTGTTTCACCAAGATTAAGTGCATGACCATCATGATCCAAGGATTCAAACGATACTTCTGCATGAAGCTCACCACGGCTAGGACGACCTTGAATGGTAACGTTTAGCTGGCGCTCAATTTCTACAGTGCAAACCCCATTGTTAATCTTTGGAGTTTCATTAAGGATTTGACCAAATTGTTGGCAAAGTTTATTGATATCCATAAAAGCTCTCCTTTACTATCAATTTGTTTTAATTTATGATTTGGGCTAAAGTTTAGTAGCTTGTAAATATAAGTGATTTCTTTACATAAGGAAAGAAAGTCATTACAATAACAATAATATTGAGATAAGAAATATCATAGAAAAGAGGTAAGGTCCATGGCTCAATCGATTAAAGGAAAAACAGCACTCATTACGGGAAGTGGTAAAGGCATTGGGAAAGCAACGGCAATTGCTCTTGCAAAAGAAGGAGTTCATGTTGGACTGATGGCTCGAACAGAAGCGGATTTAAAGAGTTTGGCAGCTGAAATTGAACCAACTGGAGTGAAAGTAGCTTATGCTACAGCTGATATTGCTTCACTTGAACAGGTAGAGAAAGCAGTGGGTTCGCTCACGAGTGAAGTAGGTTCATTTGATATATTAATTAATAATGCAGGGATTGGAAGGTTCGGTGGCTTTCTTGATCTCTCTCCTGAAGAATGGAAAGCGATCATTGATGTCAATCTCATGGGAACCTACTATGTAACCAGAGCTGTTCTTCCACAGCTTATTGAAAAAAACGGTGGAGATATCATTAATATTTCTTCAACGGCTGGTCAAAAAGGTGCGCCTCTAACAAGTGCGTATAGTTCCTCCAAATTTGGTGTACTCGGATTAACGGAGTCACTAGCATTAGAGGTTCGCAAGCATAATATTCGGGTGACTGCGTTAACACCAAGCACGGTTGCTACTGAGCTAGCGGTTAAAGCGAATCTAACAGACGGTAACCCAGAAACGGTCATGCAACCAGAGGATTTAGCGGAATTTATCGTTTCCCAGCTAAAGCTTCATCCACGTGTATTTATTAAGTCAGCCGGATTATGGTCTACTAACCCTTAAATAAAAGGTGAAAGCTAGAGTTCAAAACAGTCGAACTCTTCATAGGTACTTCGTAGGAAGTGAGCCGCACAATAAATATGCTCTCCTGTGGTAGACAGTTTACATAATAAAAACTGTTTATTATAAGGAGAGCTTTTTTACATTTATGAAAAAGAATGACCTCTCCTAAAGGAATTTCGGTAATGGGACACGAATTTGATAGATGAACCAAAAATGTTGAATTAGTAAACAGATTGGTGAAACAAAGTATTTGCTGATTGGAAGAAAACCAGTAGGGGGGTAACATTTTGAAAGCAATTATTTCTGGTTTATTCATTATCGTTGGGATCATTCACATGCTCCCTGTCATCGGTGTTTTGGGAGCTGACCGACTCACCGCTCTTTATGGTATTCCGGTTCAGGAGACTAATCTTGTCATCCTAATGCGACACCGTGCGGTGCTCTTTGGACTGCTCGGTCTGTTTTTAGTTTATGCTGCTTTTAAGCCTGCGTTGCAGCCACTCGCACTCATTGGAGGTTTCATCAGTGTAGCCTCATTCATTCTGATTGCTTATTCGGCAGGGGGCTTCAACAGTGAGATCAAAACCGTCGTGCTCGTGGATATCGTTGCTCTCGTTTGTTTAGTGCTTGCGTTCGCCTTACGATTTGTTGTACGAGACTAACTTTCTTTTCCTAATCACAGCAAAGTATATGAGAAGTTCAAGCAGATAGCGTGCTTGGACTTTTCTTTTGCTCATAATCTTTTATATGTGCTATGGTCGTGTATGAAGTAAGAACACACTGCCTATACGTAACTGCTCATCATGTGCAGGGTGCTAAATTAACATTACATAAAGTAATATATAATTGACATTTTGTAATATGGAGTGATATAGTGTAATCAAAGGAGATGGGGCATCTTGAAAAATAAAAAAATGAAGATTGCCAGGATAGAAGCTGAAGTATCTCAGGAGCGTTTAGCTGAGATCGTTGGTGTCACAAGGCAAACCATAAATTTAATTGAGTCAGGTAGCTACAATCCAAGCCTCAAATTGTGTACTGAAATATGCAAGGCACTTAATAAAACATTAAATGATTTATTTTGGGAGGAATGAGCATGAGTGGAGAAAAGATAGTTAAAGAGTCTAAAATGGTTATGACTGTATCGTTGATTGTCGGTCTCGCCCTTTTGGCAGTCGGTCTTGTATCTAGACAATGGGATATTCCATTACTTTCAGACAACCAGGCTTTGTTTGCCTTGTCACTTTTACCGTTAAGTATGGCGTTCGTTTCTTTCTTGAAGGTATCAAGAATAAAGAATTCCCCCCAGAAGATGCGGAGTATCCTTATTAAAGAGAGCGACGAAAGGCTTGTAGCATTAAGTAATGAAGCCGATGCGAAAACGTTTAAAATACTCCAAGGAGCTTTGTTTTTAGCTTATTTTGGTTACACTTTTATTTTTCCTCAAGAGGTTTTTGAATCAGTAGGATGGTGGATTTTATTAGTACTCTTGTTAGGTTCAATGTTATTACAAGGAATATTTCGGCATCGGATAGGTAAAAGTAATTCCAATGGAGAAACGATTTCTGAGTAAAGCAGAGGCTGAATTTCGATAAAAAGCTAGAGTAGTTCATATCATTTACTAATTATGAGGACAGGAAAACCTGTCCTTTTTGTACATAATTCCAGCTTCATTGTAAACTCTACTACCTTACACAACCTCTTAACGCTATCTAAGCACAACAAGTATCAAGAAAATAAAATCAATGTAATCTATACTTATATTCAGGAGTGAGGCAAATGAATGAATATATACAGTTGATGATAGATTGGATTGAAGATCATTTAAAAAATGAATTTTCGCTAGAGGACTTAGCTAGTTATATGGGATATTCCCCTTATTATTGTTCTTTTAAGTTTCACCAGGTAACAGGCATTAGCATTAGGCGCTATATTCTTCTAAGAAAGCTATATTTGTCCACGGAAGATTTAGAAAATAAGCGGAGGATAATTGATATTGCCCTTGATTATAATTATTCATCCCAAGAAGCCTATAGTAGGAGCTTTAAAGCTGTTTTTGGTGTTAGTCCAAGAGAATTTCAGCTTGATCAACTACCTGTTCAATCATTTGCTAAAATCACTATTGATGAGGGAGGCGGTAGAATGAACAGATCTAGAGAAAAAGAGGTTAAACAATTAAGAAAAAGGAAGGAAGAATTATTTGACCAACATGTACTGAACATATTAAACGGTCAAGTCATGTATGAGGAGTTTAAAAATAAAAAGCTCATGGGAGATTCTGATTATGTACCGTTTAATGAAGCAATGTGCGTAAATGCGACAACTACATCTATTTTTGATCTTGCGTTTATTCAAACAAGAGCAACAGGACATAACGTGTCCGAAGACAGTTATAGCAAGAAGGTAATAGAGCCCCTAACAAACCTGTTTAAGAAAAAGTATAACTATATTGTTCTATGGTTTGGGGAGGATATGTTTTGTCAGATGAACCTGTTAACTATCCTTGCTTATCTGGAGCAATCTCAGTACGAAGGTAAAGTATTTTTTAATAGCTTTAGAGAGGATGAATTTAAAGTAAGTCAAACGGAGCTTCCTTTAGGTAGCTATTATTCTGTCTATGAAGAAGTATTAGTCCATCATAGGAAACCAAGCAATAAAGTGCTTCCTGTGATGCATCAAGCTATAGAGTTATTTCTAGAAATGCAGAAGGAAGATAATATTGTTACAAGGTACATTCAAAAAAATAACCATCTGCCCAGAGCAGAAATGCTGAAGCGATTAATTGAGGCTTTCCCAGCAGTAGGATATGGAGATACTCAATATCTAAATCTGATTGATAAAATAGGAGTAGATCGCCAAGACTAGGTTCCTTCCCCTGAACCCCCACTAGAAACTCATGTTTATAAGATAAGCCCCTCTTCCGCTATTTAACTAGGAAATGGAAGAGGGTCTTGAATGTGGTGATCCTTTCAAAGTCGCCGTATTAAGGTCAATTTAGTGCACCGTCCTTCATGCAAGCAGGCGCATAAGCTTCAAGATTCCGTTCAAGTAGCCTCCCCAACCGCTGAGCCATTATGGAAGGAGGGAGGGGCTTTTCGTTCTTAAACCACCATTCCACTACCCCTACGATCGCGGCTCCTAAAAATTGAATATCAACATCTTCGCCTCCAGGTAATCCTTGAGTGCTCCCTTCAGGTCTAGTGTCCAGCTCATACTCAAGCTCCTTGATGAAATATGAAAGGAAACGATTGCGGAAAAAAGAATCACCTTTACTCGCTAGCAAGGCAGAAAAGAATAGATAGTGGCTCTCAAAATACTCGAACCATAACAATCCCATATCTATATATCCAGTGTCATCGTCAGTCGATTCACAGAGCTCACATAGATCTTCAATGTGCTCTTCAATGAGCTTATCTAGAAGATTGAATTTATCTGTGTAGTGAAGATAGATCGTTCTTCGACTAACGTCTGCTCGGTCAGATATATCTTGGATCGTAATCTGGTCAAAGTTTTTTTCCATCATCAGTTCAATAACAGCCTTTTTTATGGCTTCTTGAGATTTGCGTATTCTTCGATCCGTCGTGGACATATAAGATTCACCTGCCTTCCTGAAAATAAATACACAATAAAAAGAAATCTGTGCAGTAATGCACGGAATAAACTTTTTTAAGAATTGTAGACTTTCTGTTTCCATATACAATTATACATAGTTGTATCTTACTATACTACTGTGTATTTATGTACTTATATGTACTTTAGTACGCTAAGACAAGCTACTATATAATGATCTAAATACTTTTAAATCGTCAGGAAGGAATGACAATGTCATGTTGAATGGGATACTCCAAGCGTTTGGGCTAAATTCAATTAAAAATCGAAAACAGAAGTATGATGGATTGGCTAACTTTTCTAATGGGAAGTTTGTCAATTCCGTTCCAACAGAAATGAGCATGGGTGCTTCAAATGTCCTCTCTATGATGAGGGATTATATGTCTGGAGGTAAAGATCGTAGACCTAGTAGTCCAATTCAAGTTTCATCTATAGATTGGAATAAAGTAAAAAGGGAAGAAGATAGTTTAACGTGGTTCGGGCACTCTGCGTTCTTGTTGAGTATTGATAATAAGAAGTTATTAGTAGACCCTATGCTAGGACCTGTTGCTTCACCGGTTTCCTTTGCGGGTAGCAAACGATACAGTAAGGACACACTATCTATTATTGATGAAATGCCATTCTTGGACGCTGTCTTTATTACACATGACCATTATGACCATCTAGATTATCACTCTATTAAAAGACTAAAGAGTAAGGTCGGTCATTTTTTTGTCCCTCACGGTGTAGGTGCTCATCTGAGTCGATGGGGAGTTGCAGAAGAAAAAATCACTGAACTCAATTGGTGGGACGAAATGGAGTTCCAAGGTTTAACGATTGCTTTAACTCCTTCTAAGCATTTCTCAGGTAGAGGAATGTTTAATCGCGATACGAGCTTATGGGGTGGGTGGGTTATTCTTGGACAACATACACGTTTCTATACGAGCGGAGATGGAGGATACGATTCACACTTTAAGGAAATAGGAAAGAAATACGGACCATTTAATTTGACTTTAATAGAAGGTGGTCAGTATGATAAACGATGGGATTGGGTACATATGACACCTGAAGAAGCAGTTCAGGCTCATTTAGATGTTAACGGGGAGAATATGATGTTAATTCATTGGGGAGCCTTTACCCTTGCTTTTCATGGTTGGACTGAACCGGTGGAACGAGCAATAAAAAAGGCAAGAGAAGCCAATGTTCCATTAATGGCTCCTAAAATTGGAGAAACTGTCCCTTTAAGAGGAGAGTATTCCGTTCCTTTTTCAGCATGGTGGAAAGATTAAGTTGAGGGTTGGGTAGGGTTTCGTGAAGGTCAGTAGTGATTTCTTTACATAAGGAAGGAAAGTCATTACAATAACAATTAAATTGAAATAAGAAATTCATAGAAAAGAGGTAAGGTCCATGGCTCAATCCATCAAAGGAAAAACAGCACTCATTACGGGAAGTGGTAAAGGCATCGGAAAAGCAACAGCCATTGCTCTTGCAAAAGAAGGGGTCCATGTTGGACTTATGGCTCGAACAGAAGCAGATTTAAAGAGTTTGGCAGCTGAAATTGAACCAACTGGAGTGAAAGTAGCGTATGCTACAGCTGATATTGCTTCACTAGAACAGGTAGAGAAAACAGTAGAGTCACTCACGAGTGAACTAGGCTCATTTGATATATTGATTAATAATGCAGGAATTGGAAAGTTCGGTGGTTTTCTTGATCTCTCTCCTGAGGATTGGAAGGCGATCATTGATGTAAATGTAATGGGAACCTACTATGTAACCAGAGCCGTCCTTCCACAGCTTATAGAAAAGAACGGTGGAGACATCATTAATATTTCTTCAACGGCTGGTCAAAAAGGAGCGCCATTGACAAGTGCATATAGCGCCTCTAAATTTGGTGTACTCGGTTTAACGGAGTCACTAGCCTTAGAGGTTCGGAAGCATAATATTCGGGTGACGGCGTTAACACCAAGCACGGTTGCTACAGAGCTTGCAGTTAATGCGAACTTAACAGACGGAAACCCAGAAACGGTCATGCAACCAGAGGATTTAGCAGAATTTATCGTTGCTCAGCTGAAGCTTCATCCACGTGTATTTATTAAGTCAGCTGGATTATGGTCCACCAACCCTTAAATAAAAGGGAAAACTAGACTTCAAAACAGTGGAACTATTCATCAGAAATAAGACAAAAAATACAACGTTTCTTTACGTCGATACTTTATTGGCATTGTAACACTGGACCTATTATTTCAGTGATCGTAACGGAGAAAAATTAGAACAGGTACATCGTTACTTAAATAAAGAAAACATTCAGAACCAGCCATTCCAAATGGATGCGAGCAATAAAGAACAGGTTAGAAAGACGGTTTATAAGCTACAACAGTCTTGTTCTTCTCTGGATGTGCTTGCTTATAATGTTTCCCCTCAGGCCGATAAAGCATGGGAAAGCTATCAAACAAGAGAACAGGAAATCTTAGTCGGGGATAGCTATTGAATGGTTCTAAACGATAATGATAGCCTGTGGGAGTCTATAAGCAAGAACCTTCCACAGGCTCTAGTTTTTCTTAGCTGTGTTTTATTAACCCTCTTTGATAATTAGCAATACGGGTATAATCTGCTTCAAGTGCTTTTGATAAGTTAATAAAGATGGGCAGCAGCTGCCTATATTCTTTTGTAGCTTCTTCCTTCGGTGTGTGTTTGAAGGTACTGCCGACCATTTCTGAAACAATCTCAAATGAGTCAATTTTCCCGGTAGCATATAAGCCTAAAATACAGGCACCTAAGCATGAGCTTTCAAAGCTTTCTGGTACGACGACCTCCGATTCAAAGATGTCGGACAGCATTTGCCTCCAAACCTCTGACCTGGCGAATCCTCCCGTTGCTTGAATGCGTGTTACAGGATCGTCCATGCATTCCATTAGTGCTAAAAATACGGTATATAGATTGTAAATGACTCCTTCCAAGGCTGCCCGAATCATATGTTCTTTCTTATGTGACATTGTTAAACCGAAGAATGAGCCGCGGACATCTGGATTCCATAAAGGTGCACGTTCACCAGCAAGGTAGGGATGGAATAAAAGCCCATCCGCACCTGGTCTAACACGTTCAGCCATCTTCGTTAATACAGAGTAGGGGTCCACTCCCAGACTATTGGCTGCCTCTACCTCTGATGATGCAAGCTCATCACGGACCCACCGTAGGATCATGCCCCCATTATTTACCGGACCGCCAATGACCCAATGTTTTTCTGTTAAGGCATAACAGAAGATTCGTCCTTGATCATCTGTTTGCGGCTTGTCAATAATGGTCCGAATCGCACCGCTTGTTCCAATGGTCACGGCGACCTCGCCTTTTCCAATCGCATTTACACCCAAATTAGACAGCACTCCGTCACTGGCTCCAATAACAAAAGGGGTTTGTGGATCAATCCCAATTTGTTTGGCTACATCCGGATTACAGTTGCTGAAAATCTTGGTTGTTGGTACGAGTTCAGATAACTGAGCAGGAGTTACTTCCGCGATTTGTAATGCTTCTTCATCCCAATCCAGTTTTTCAAGGTTCATCATGCCCATGCATGAAGCTAAGGAATAATCGACAACATATTGATTAAAGAATTTCTTAAATATATATTCTTTAATTCCGATATATTTTTTTACCTTTACAGCCAGTTCAGGACGATCATGCACAATCCATGCGATTTTACTTAATGGTGACATGGGATGAATCGGGGTTCCTGTTCGTTTATAGATTTCATGGCCATTTAATTCAGCTTTTATTTTTTGAGCCCAGGCTTCACTGCGATTATCTGCCCAAGTCATGCACGGTGTCAGTGGCTGATCATGTTCATCCATGGCAATGACACTATGCATGGCGCTGCTAAAGGAAATGAAAGATGGCTTTTTATCAGTATGATGTTTCGTTATATTAGTAATCGTTTGCAAAACAGCCTGGTAAATCTCTTCAGGATCTTGTTCAGCTGTCGACATATTCGGTGTGTAAAGCGGGTAACCCATATTCTCGTTTTGGATAACTTTGCCCTTTTCAGTAAATAGGACTGCTTTGGTACTCGTCGTCCCAATATCTATCCCTAACATGTAGCTAGTCATTTTCTGGCCGTTCTCCTTTTAACATTATTTGTGACCTCCATGGGTCTTCTACTTTTCCTCGAACATCATCAAAGTCTATATGTAATGCTTCAATCATGAGGGCTGAGCTTTCCTCGTATAATTAGAGGCGTTTTGATACCTAAGAATCAAAAAAAAACCCCTAAAATCGTTCTTAGAAGCTTAATCAATTTAATAGATATTTAATTGTAGAAATAGTAATTGTAGAAATAGAAATCACGTCAAAGAGATTGCAAAAAGTGCAAAGCCGTGGTAAATTATATAGATGGATATTAATAAATTTTTAAATGGTCATAGATATCCTACCTTAATTATATTATACAAATTTCCATTCGTCAACCCCCATATTTATATTTCTAAGGAGTGAATGCTATGAGTTCAGAATTTAAGCAGGAGCAGAAGAGAGTGGGCCGTGTAATGGAGGTCATTGCGGAGCAAATTCGCAAATATGAGGAAGAGACTTCTAATCGTCAGAGTGAAGTTGTAAATATTCGCAAGCATTTTTGGGATGAAGTTAAGGTCAATACTGATACGTTCGATGATTACCTTGAGACTGTCATTAGTTTAAGACAACAGGGGCAAGCGCTGGCTGTTAGTCAAAATACTCATAAGCATGCCGCCAAGAGATTGGATACACTGCGTCGTATGCAGCAGGTTCCTTACTTTGGGCGAATAGATCTAACTGAAGAAGGGCTTTCCACTCAGGAGCAGATTTATATTGGGATATCCTCGCTTATGGATGAAAATGGAATAGATTTCTTGATTTATGACTGGAGAGCGCCGGTCTCAAGTGTTTACTACGATTACGAGCCTGGTCCTGCTCAGTATTCAACCCCTGAAGGAATGATTCAATGCCAGCTAGAGAAAAAGTTTCAATATCTGATCCGTAATGGCGAGCTTCAATCGATGTTTGATACGAGTCTTACGATTGGAGACGAGATTTTGCAGCAGGTTCTTGGAAAAGGAACAAACAAGCATATGCATAGTATTGTAGCAACCATTCAGCAGGAGCAGAACCGGATTATTCGTCATGATCGAAAAAGGATGCTCATTGTTCACGGTGCAGCGGGTAGTGGGAAGACATCGGCTGCCTTACAGCGGATTGCTTATTTGCTTTATAAATATAGAGATAGCTTAAACGCTGATCAAGTTATTTTATTTTCTCCAAACGCTATGTTTAATAGCTATGTGTCTAATGTGCTTCCGGAGCTTGGCGAAGAGAATATGCAACAGGTCACGTTCCAAGAATACCTGTACCATAGACTGGGGAAGGATTTTCAAATTGAAGATCCCTTCGACCAATTGGAATATGTTTTAACGGCAAAAAATACTCCTTCGTATCAATCAAGGGTATCTAGTATCCGGTTCAAAGCATCTACTCGTTTTTATGAGGTTATTAAAGCATACAGAGAACAACTAGAGTCATCTGGAATGGTATTTAAGGGCATAAGCTTTAAAGGAGCTTCAATTGTTACGGCTGAGCAAATAGCCGAGGAATTTTATAGCAGTGATCCTGCAATAGGCTTCTATAACAGACTTGAGAACCTAAGGGATTGGCTGATGAAGCAGGTCAAAAAAGCCCAAAAGCTGGAATGGACGAAGCCGTGGGTTGAAGAAGAAATTGAACTGCTTGATGATGAGGAGTATCTTAAAGCCCATAATTATTTAGCGAAAAAGAGTGGCTATGACAGAGAGTCGACTGCTGATTACGAGATGGACACAGAAGCTCTTGCTAGGCTGATTGTTCGTCGGAATTTTAAACCATTACGTAAACACATCCAGGAGTTTCGTTTCATTGATATTAAGGGGATATACAAGCAGCTGTTTGAAGGTTCTCTACAGATCGAACAGTGGATGGAAGGAGATGTCCCTTCGGAGTGGAAGGATATTTGCCGAGCTACGCTAAAAGCGCTAGATGAAGGAGAAATTTTTTACGAGGATGCTACTCCATTTTTACTTTTGACTGAGCTAATACAAGGCTTCCAAACGGATCGCTCAACAAAACACATCCTTATTGACGAGGCGCAGGACTATTCACCTTTTCAATTTGAGTTCTTGAAGAGGTTATTTCCTTTGGCAAGAGTAACTGTTCTAGGTGATTTTAATCAGGCTATATTTGCTCATGCCCATGAAACGAAGGATTTTACGATCCTAACTGACCTATATGGAGAGGATCAAACAGAAGTCATAAACATGAAGCGGAGCTACCGCTCAACAAAACCTATCATTGAATTTACTCGCAGATTAATTCCTAATGGCGAGCAGATCATTCCTTTTGAACGTGAGGGTGAGCTACCTAAGCTGACTCAAGTAGCAGATCATACTGAGCTACATCGTAGCATTGAATCCAAAGTTGCTACTTTGAAAAGTCAGGGCTACAACAGCATTGCTATCATCTGCAAATCAGCTGAGGAAAGTAAGCGAGCCTACGAAGCCTTGTCTAGCATAGAAGATATAAAGCTTTTGAAGAAAGGCTCACCAGAGTATGAACAAGGGGTTGTGATTATACCAACTTATCTGTCCAAGGGTATCGAATTCGAGGCTGTTATTATCTATGATGCATCTGAACATTTATATGGGGATGAGAGCCTACGTAGAGTTTTTTACACGGCATGTACTAGAGCAATGCATCACTTGCAACTTTACAGTGTCGGCGAACCTAGCTCATTTCTGAACGAGACTTTACAGGAAGGTTTGATTCAAGCGACTTAATTGGTATTGAAGAAAGGATTTTGGATTCTTAAGTAGAACCTCTTTAAAGTGGGGTCTCTAGAGCCTAGTTGACGTCCATAAAGTCTATAGGGATTCGGGAACGTTTGGGGGTTATTGTTTTGTTATTTTACTATTAATATGTCAATCGCTTAACTCATGAATAAATAAATGAGGGGATTGATATTTGATGAAATATAAAAATAATCTTGATGGAATTTCAGCTGATATGTTGAAGGGCTTCTTTGTAGATTGGCCTAATCCTCCAAGTCCACAAACTCACGTAACCCTTTTAAGAAATAGCAGTAAAGTGATCGTGGCGATTGATGAGGATGCTAATCAAGTTATTGGGTTTATAACGACTATTAGTGATGGAGTTCTATCTGCGTATATTCCGTTCCTTGAAGTTCTGCCAGAGTATAAAAATAAAGGCATTGGCAAGGAGCTAGTTAAGCGGATGTTAGAAGAGCTTGAGGATATTTACATGGTTGATTTGTGCTGTGATGATGATCTGGTGCCTTATTATGAGAGGTTTGGCATGCACAGATCGAATGGGATGCTCGTCAGGAATTACAGTATGCAGTCGGGTGTTTCGGGTAAGTAAAAAGCAGATGCTTGGAGATTCTCCAAGCATCTTTGTCTATTTCTAGAATGTGTTGTGTATTGCAATAACTTGCTTATGTATTATATGGTGGCACTTGTGGTTTGATTAATATCTAAACTATACAGACCTATATACCTAGGAAAGGAGATACAGATAATGCAAGTGAAAAAGAAGAGGCTCCAGTATTTTGCAGCAGTTATTGTAGTTATATTTTTGCTGAGCGTTTTTATACAACAAAATTTAAAATTGAATACATATAAGGTGATAAGTAATGACTTTACTATCTCTACATTTGGAAGTCTAAGAGCAGAAGCTCATTTCGCTTTAGAGATTATAGAGCATCGTCATATAGAATTGTATTCGATGGAGGAATTAAGGGAGTTGGTTAACCATCAAACCTACATTTCTCACTATTTATGGAGGTTTAATCATATATTAAGTACTATTGATCCTTCGCTAACGATAAACCACGGGGAATTTTCGGTATTAGAACAGATACGTGGGCGCGTAGCTTCTACAGAGGAAGGGATAGATCATGTTGTCCTTAATGAAGGGGAATTAGAAGAAATCGATCATTTTAGAAACATTTGTAAGAGCATTGTAGTGGAGCATGAGAAATATACAACATTTGTGGATCTTTTTCTTGTAGATGAAGTAAGTACCATTTTGCGGAATCTAGAGGAGGAAAATTATGCTTATAAGTTTAGTAGGGTTAAGCTTAGATAGAAAAAAGTTTGAGTAGAAACATGACGACTCTAGGAGCGAAAGCTATCAAATCATTAATACATTTATATATTGAATAATTTTTCCTGCCTATGCAAACGATACAAACAAGTCGAATTTAGGCGGGTGAGCAAGATGCCAGTAAATCAATATTCATTTCTCCAGATATCCTTCGCTTTCATTATGTCCATCGGCTTAATGAACCACGTATTAATTATTCCAATCCTGTTAGAGGTATCGGCTCGCGACTCCTGGCTTTCAGTGCTGGTCTCAGTAGCTATGTTTATTCCTATTTTCCTCATGGTGGGCTATATCATCAAGAAAACCAAGCAAAATGGAATACAGACCTGGTTAAATGAGAACTACAGCAAAGGCTGGTGGGTGTTCATCAACTTGGTCATGATTGCTTCATTAATCTTTGTAGTTATAGTGACATTAAGAGATATGCTAGTCTGGACAAATGCTACTTATTTACCTAATACACCATCGGGAGTGTTGGGCTTTATTTTTATTGGATTTGCTTTATACACAGCAATAAAAGGCCTGAGAGCCATAGTTATTTCTGCAGGGATTTTGCTTCCCTTAGTCTTTTTACTCGGTGAGTTTGTGATGATCGCTAATTTTACATATAAAGATTATAGCCTGCTGTTTCCCATTTTTGAGAAGGGGATAAGTCCTATGTGGTCCGGAACCATTTATGTGGGGGCAGGCTTGATCGAATTGATCTACCTTGTATTTTTACAGCAATATGTTTCCACCAAAATTAAGAAAAGGCATTTAGTCATTTTAGGCTTAGTCATAGCTGGTTTAACCATAGGTCCGACAATGGGGGCCTTAGCTGCATTTGGTCCAGTAGAAGCAGGGCTACAGCGTAGTCCTGCTTTTGAACAATGGAGGCTAGTTCGTATTGGGACCTATATTGAGCATGTAGATTTTCTATCTATTTATCAGTGGATGAGTGGGGCATATATTCGTATAGCGCTAGCCTTGTATCTTTTAATTGAGTTGATTCCATGGAGGAAGAAAATAGTCACCGCTGGAATCTCAATCCTTTGTTTTGGAGTAGCTATTTTTCCTATTGGAGACATTACTGTTTTGCGTATATTAAGGAAGGTGTATTATCCGACGACGTTCTTTGTTCTATTGGCTTTAACACTTCTACTATTTTTATTGGCCCTATTCTCTAAGCCAAAGCGGATCATGAGGGTGAGAAGAAGATGAGCAAAAATATTGGGAAAGTGAAGGAAGCGTTTAAGCAATGTGATGATGTGATCTTTTATGAGCATACCTACGGTAAAAAAGAGAAAGCCATGTATATTTATTGTCCTTCTCTATGTGATGTAGAATATTTGAACCAGGTTATACTGCCGCATATGCAGCGTATCTACCAGCTTACTCATTTTGATCAATGTAGCCACATTGAGGAAGCTTGCTCCATTAAACTAGAATCTGTTAAAGAGCTCTCAATCCGTGAGATCAATAAACATATCTTCCATGGAGAAATTGTTTTGTGGATGGATCATTTAAATGCCGGCTATTCCTTCAGTACACATAAGTTCCCCGAAAGACAAACAGAGGAAACGAATATCGAAGTCTCTGTTCGTGGTCCTCGTGATGGTCTAATTGAGAATATTGAAACGAACATAGGGCTTATTCGCAAGCGTTTACCCGTCGAAACACTGGCCCTACAAACCTATTCCATAGGAACAAAGACCAATACAAAGGTGTGTTTGCTCTATGAAACAGAAAAAATCTCTCCTTCTGTTGTAACTGATATCCAAAATAAGCTCCAAGGAATTACAGAGCAAATTGATGAGCTGGTTAGTGCAACACAGCTAGAGGAATTAATCTCTGACAATCCGTATTCTGTTTTTCCTTTAACGATTTATTCAGGAAGACCAGATTTTATCGTTTCCTGTTTGCTTAAGGGACGCTTTGCTATTCTAATTGATGGCGTTCCGGGTGCACTTGTGGCACCGGCAACCCTTTCTTTGCAATTGAAAACGGCAGAGGACAATCACTTTAATTTTTTATCGACTAGCTTTGGTCGTATTCTGCGCATGTTCAGCCTAGGTATTTCGATTCTTTTACCCAGCTTTTATGTGTCCTTGACGGGCTTCCATCTGGATCAAATTCCTTTTCGTTTATTAGCCACAATTGCTTTAAGCAGGATGGGGATTCCTTTTTCCATACCTTTGGAGGTATTCTTAATGCTGTTTTTGATGGAGGTCTTTAGGGAGGCTGGCTATCGTCTGCCTTCTAGTATTGGCCAATCTATTACAGTTGTTGGCGGGTTAATTATTGGTGATGCAGCCATTCGAGCAGGTTTGGTTTCGCCTACCCTGGTTGTTACTGTTGCAGCATCAGTTGTTGCTGGTTCTACACTAATTAGTCAGGCACTCACAGGGACTGTCAGTGTACTACGCTTTATTGCAGTCATTTTAGCATCTCTTTTAGGGATGTTTGGTTTTGTCCTGTCTTTTATGATTGTTGTTACGTACCTTTCGACCTTAACCTCTTTTGGTGTTCCGTATTTAGCACCTCTTTCTCCTTTGAATTTAAAGGATGTGTTCCGTAGCATTCTTTTATATCCTAGGAAATTGAAGGGTTTTAAGCCCCAATACTTAAAGAAAAAGTAGGAGGTAAGACCGATGAAAGTGTTTATAGGTTTTATCAAGCTACAATGTATTTTTGCCATGCTACTTACGTTAACGGCTTGTTGGGACTATAAGGAGATTACTTATACGTTGTACGGTACGTCCGTTGGAATAGATTATGAGGACGGTGAGTATGTCGTCTATATTCAAATCTTGAATTTTGCTAGTATAGCAAGACAAGAAGGACAGGTTATGGATAAGAAGCCCATTGTTGTTGGAAAAGCAAGGGGAAGAACGATTACTGATGCTATTTTTGCTTTGTATCGTTCAGAGCAATTTTTGCTCTATTGGGGTCATGTTACTTCGATTGTTCTAACGAAGGATGCCATTCAAAAGCTTGAAATTGAAAAACTGACGGATGTTATTAACCGTTTTCCAGAGATTAGGTATAATGTTTGGATTTATGCTACGGGAAGTCTTTTTGAGGATATCTATAATGTGAGTGCTTTTTTTGGGTTTTCTCCTTATGAGACCATTTTAATGAATCCAATAGACACATATGAACAGTATTCAGATATAAAGCCTATTTATTTGTTTCAGTTCCTCGCTGATTACTTAGAGCCTGGTAGAACGGCCGCTCTCCCATATCTTATGATCGATAAAGGGACTTGGAAGGAGGGGGAGAAGGTATCTGAGCAGATCAAATTAGGTGGTGTTTATCTTTTTGAATATAAGAAGTATAAAGGAGCTTTAGAGCACGAAGCTCTCGTGGGTAAAAGCTACTTAGATAAGGATATGAGGCGAATGCCGCTGACGATAGATGATGGGGGTCATCAAACACTGACTCTAATCGTTCATACTAAGGATTATGATATTAAGCACACCTTTAAGGATGGGAAGGTCCGTTATGATTTGGAGATAGATATAGGTGCTTATATAGAAGAGATGGAAGAAAAGATCGGGGAAAAGATTATGACGGCCAGATTAGAGGAAAAAATTCAGCAGGATATCAGAATGACATTTGAAAAAGGATTAGAAATGGGAGCGGATGTTTATAATCTGAATGATAAGGTCTATCGTTATGACCATAAAAATTGGGAAAAGTACATCAGGGGTAAGCCAAACGAAGAGGTGATTGAGCTAGGGGATGTACGTGTAAACGCCGTTATTAAGCATTCGGGTAAGTATAAGGAGCGGGTGAATTAAAAACCTATCAGGGAAAAAGGAATGAATGGGAAAAAGCTATAAGCGGAAAACAAGGCGCTTTGTAGGGTAGCATCAGACCTTACAAGGTGCTTTTTTTATCTGCAAAAGGTCATACATATGTAGTGAAAAAAGAACATACGATTGCGTTTTGTAGCTAAGCTTTAGATGAGGGGTGAGCCTTTAATGGATAACATACGGATATTCTGATGTACCAGACAGACGATGGGAATACGAAAATTGATGTGAAGCTAGAAAACGGGACAGTTTGGATGACTCAGACTACAATCTTGAGCTAATCATTCAGAACGATCCACAGCCAAATTGTTCTGGGTATTATTAAAGGTGACAATTCTGGCTCTATCAGGCCACAGGATGTCACATCTAGAGCGGAAATGGTCATGATACTTTCACGTATGCTACAGCTGATGGACGGGAATAAAAAATTTTTTGAATGAAATTGTGAGCGTTAAGGTTTAACAAATACAAAAAAGAAAAAGGCTAGGGAGCATGTAAAATCCCTAGCCTTTGTTTTTTATAAATGGATTCGAATAAAATACAGCCCTACCTTTCCCCAGTGCTTTGGCCTGGTACAAGGCGACGTCTGCATTTTTGAGAAGCTCAGTGACAGTGACTCCGTCCTGATGGTATATGGATATTCCTATACTAACACCAATTTCAAATTGAATATCCCCAAATTGAAAAGGTCGTCCAACCTCAGCTATTATACGGTGGCTAAACTGCATCAGCTCTTCCTCAGACTGGTAGCCTTGAAATAGTACAGTCATCTCATCCCCGCCCATTCGAGAGATAAAGTGTCTCTCATCTGCTAATGAGCTTATTCGTTCGGCAACCCCCTCGATCAGTGCATCACCTACATCATGCCCGTAGCTATCATTAACAAACTTGAAGCGATCAAGATCCAAGAAAAGTAAGGCAAAGCTATTATTCTCACTTTCGTTGCCCTTACTCCTCTCTATCAGTTTAGTCGCATGCATCTCAAAATAACGACGGTTTGGTAGCTTGGAGAGAGGGTCATACAAGGCAAGATATTCTGCCCGCTGCAAGGCTTCCTGAAGCTTAAGCATCAATGTATCATTCTCTTGGAGAACAATGACCTGCCGAACAATAATGAGCAGAATGGTGACTAAGCTAGCTATGATGATAAGGTCGGCGGTAATTAATTCAAACCGTTGGACGGTAAGAGCAAGCAGCATGATCAGACAACTGTAAGGTAGGACGTATTTAATTTTCCGAGTGCTTGTCTCCTTTTTTTGAGCAAGGGATACAGTACGAAGCTTGGTTTGAGTGGAACGTACACCAGCATAAGCTAGTAATAAAACCGTTATATTAAATAGAGGATCAATCCAGCTACCAATCGCATAGGTCCCATAAATGACCTGTGACAAATAGAGGGTGTCTCCCAAAATAAAAACAATCATTCCTGCAATGATAGACATAAAGACCTGCTTCGAGTAAGGAAATCGGTTCGTGTAATACAGCATAAAAATACACATAAGCATAGCTAAGTCTGTAACGGGATAGATGGTGGTTACTAAAACACCCCAGAGGCTCGTTGTATTAAAGAAATAATCCATATAGGGGAAGATAATAAATTCCCAGCTCAAAGCTCCAGCGGTGATCAGAACAATAGCTGTATCAAACAAAAAGCGAATACTGCGATAGATACTTCGATCCCGCATTAATAAATAAACTAAAGCTGTCACATAGGTTATATTTTGAAGGCTCCAAAAAATATCACTAATGCTAGGAATGGGTGCTTCAATACTAAACCATATCTCATAAACTACCCATGTTACATTTGCAGTGGCAAAAAATAGACTCCCTAAGGAAAGTAAAAGCCAGAAGCTCTTGTACGGTTTAGCATGGGCAACAGCAACACGGTAGAGTAGGATAGCGGAGAGGATGAACGGAAGTGTCTCCAATAGCAAAATTAGGTTTGGATGAATATCAAAAAAAGGAATCAGCAGATACCGTACAAGTATAGTTCCTACAATTATATATAGGTAAAGCTTATCCTTCATCATTTTTCATCCATGCCTTCCCTGACCTATGATGTTGAGTTGTCTAACTATTTTCTACTTAAATTTTATCTTAATTTGTTAGGGAACGAAACAGGTATAATTAAGCTATAAAAGTTTAATTTTTTTGTTATGATGGGAACGGAAGGACAGGACGATTACTCGTATGTAGTTATTTATCTAGATATTTAGAAAGATATTCAGCTATAACTTTCTCTTACGCAATAAATAAGGATAGATCGAAGTATTATAAAGCACTTGAAGAAATCCCTGCTCCCTTAAACAAAGGAGAAGTCACATTTTATTTAAAAGATATGCTCGAATTGCTTTCGGTTGGTCAAGAAGGAATCATAGAGGATTTAGAGATAAACCTATCGAAAATGGAGCTAATTAAGGAATACTTTAACAATGAAGATTGGTCAGAAAGAATGGACGAAGCTCAGTTATTAGAAATGATGACGTATCTAAGTGTATTTATTGAGGATGAAGCCAGTATATCAGTTACTAAGCTAATGGAGATGACCAATAAATCAAGGTATAAACTAAATCAAATATTGAGGGGATTGACTGAAGAAGGTCATGTACAGTTAACTAGTCAAAGACCAAAGAAATATAAGGTGACTAATGAGTTTTTGGAGAGCATATTGATACCTTAATCAAGGAAGAAACAGGTGGGAGGGGAAGGTAAAAATGAAGGACATCCTATTTGAATATATGAACAGATTGACATCTCTGAGTGAAGAAGAACAGCAGGCTATCATGGACGAAATTGATATGGAAGAGTTTAAGAAGGGGACGGAGCTTTTTAGGCAAGGGGACGTTCCAACAAAATGCTATTTTATCTTAAAAGGCTGTGTGAGGCAGCATTCGGTTGATGAGGATGGGAGAGAGGTTACGTCAAATTTTTATACGGAAGAGCAGGCTATTGTTTTGTTTAACCAGCATAAAGAAGACAAGTCTTCTGAGTACACCTTCACCTGTGTTGAAGATACTGTGGCGGTGGTTGGCGACCTTAGTACGGAAAGGGACATGTATACGAAATACTCCGAATTGGCGTTAATGACCCGGCGGATGATTGAAGAGAGCTTTAGCAAGGTTCAGGAGGAATATGCTGCTTTTATTGCTTCCTCACCAGAGGAACGCTTCAAGGCTGTATTACATAAAAAATCCCCGCTAATCGACCGAGTGCCCCAGCATCAACTAGCGAGTTATCTTGGTATGACTCCAGAATCATTAAGCCGGATCAAGAAGAGAATTTTCTCCACCAAAGAAGGCAAAGAATGAATATAAAAACCAACAGGTCAAAGACTAGCTGTTGCCGAATTCTGCTTTTGAACAGGCTTTTTGCCTCCCTTAAACAGGAGCCATAAACCAAAGCTTAGCTCTCCTACTGTCATAGGTACAACAAGGACTGTATTAAGCATGCTCAGGATTGCTTCATACTCATTGAAAAAGAGCTCAAACGAGTGTAGAACAACATAACCCCCAGCCGCAAACAGTAGTAGGATGGCGATCCAGTTGGGGATACCGTCAGCTTTGAAGGCTAGTAATCCAAGGATAAGCAGATGTCCTCCAAAGATGAGTAGCCCAACAGACCAAATCGATTCAAAAGCATGAAAGTAGAACAGGACCTGAGCTCCAAGCTGAGCGGTGGTAAAGCTTGCTACATAATCCGCACTGTTTGCAACTAGTAGAGCCAATAATAGATTCATAATAGCTATTCCCAAGATGGCGGAATAGGTTAGCCGGAAGCCTGCACCAAGAAGAGAAAGGTGTTTGCTTACTGGCTTTAGCAATATATAGCACGCACAAGCGACGACAATGTCACTCACTAAAATAATAATCCAACCAAAGATCTCCGCCTTGAAAAGTCCACTTTGTGAGATCAAATTGTGGAAGGTAGCCTCACCATCTCCTGCTACGAAAAGCTGTGTATGAGCAAAGCCAAATGAAAAGGCTGCGGCGACCACCATAACCATTAAGGCTGAGCCCGCCACTATGGCTACTTTCCGCTGACTTGTTAATCCGTTCCCTGTTCTTGTCATCTCCATGTAATTACCCCCTAATGTCATATAAGTGTTAACCTTATTGTAGCTAGGGGTATTGAGCATTTCATTGACTTAAGTCAAGGGACATGAAAATAAATTAGAATTGTACACTAAATCCGTTAAATGTATGAATGCCTGTACCGAACCGAGTAAGCTCATGTTCTCTCAGATAGGTAACAGCTGCTTTCACTTCCGCTAAAATGTCTGGTTGAAGCCCCAACGTGTTATGCGAGCCGTAAACCATCGTTACATTTGGTATCTCCGAAATTCGCTCCAAGGAATTGACTAAGTCCACGGGATTTGTTGAAGGATAAAAAGCATATATAGGCGTTTCGTCATATAGCAGATCTCCAGTAAATAGATAACCGTTGGTTTCATCAAAAATGGATATATGACCAGGAGAATGTCCGGGAGTATGATAGATCTTTAACTTTCTATCCCCTAAATCCAATATATCCCCATCGATTAATAGGCCTGTTGGCTCCCCTTGAAAAGGGTGGTAGGTTTCAGGATCAAACGACTCTGGAGTAGGCCATGTAATATCTCTACTAACATCCTTCCGTATTTGTTCAATAGATAACCCCTTAATCCCGTTCACTAGCCAATCCTTATCTCCCTCATGGACATAGATTCTTTCAAATTCACCATGACTTCCTATATGGTCAGCGTGCACATGTGTCGTGATAACATCAATGGGCAAAGTCGTCAGTTGGTCTGTTATTCTTTTTATGCTGTCAATACCAAGACCTGTATCAATAAGGACTGCTTTCTCTGTACCCAACAATAAAAATGAATGGACCTTTTCCCAATGTCCATACTCACTGATCGCATATGTATTTGAATCAATTTTCTGTACCGTAAACCACAAATCCTTTAGCATACAATCCCTCCATAATTTGATTTAATAGCCTTATTCTATTTGACAAATGTTACATTTTTCTTGGACTTTGTTAGATAAAAGCTTTATAATAAATGTACGATATGTTTAAAATTGGCCCCATTACAATTGGGAGTGTTTAGATCGAACAAAGTTGCATATAATAGTAAAAGTCAGTATGCAGGAACATACCGACTCGCAATTACGGAAGTTGAACTAGTCAACTAACAATTTGAAGAAAAGTAGTTAACCTTCGTGGGGTGGGCTACTTTTTTTCATTTCTTCCTTGAGCCAAAACTAGAATCAGCATGGAAAAACTGATCATCAAAGCAAGCGTTTCAGCGAAAGAAATCATACAATCACCCCCTCCCATTGTAAAATGAGAGTACTGAAAGGTGACTAGCCCAACCCATAATTTTCCGTAAATGCTAGTCTTATTTTATCAATAAAACCCGAGCTTGTCCCCCTATTCTAGAAAGTTTTTGCATTTCCAAATTCGTAGATTTCCCACACATCTTCAAAAGGGACAGGCCCGTACGAAAATGGTATTATACTTGTAAAGATTAACACATACAACAAATCAACTTGAGTAGGTGAAAAAGCTTGACCATATTAATCATTTCCATCATCTTGTTATTCATCGCATCCAGTTACTTTTCTGGTAGTGAAACAGCATTAACAGCAACAAATGAAATGAAGCTGCGCATGAAAGCAACAAATGGAGATAAAAAGGCTGCACGTTTATTGAAGCTAGTGAACAACACGGAAGAGTTTATTCCAGGTATTTTAATCGCTAACAATGTACCTAATATCGTTCTTCCTTCCTTGGTAACGATTGTGGCTATTGAGTATAATTGGCCTATTGGGATTACTACGGCAATTTTAACGGTGCTTATCATTATCTTTGCTGAGGTCATGCCCAAGTCGATTGCAGCAGCCTTTCCTGAGCGAATTTCACACATTGTGTATTATCCAACTGTGATCATTCTTTTTATCCTGAAGCCTTTCATTTACCTATTAAACCTACTTACAAGAACCGTGATTAAGCTTCTAGGACAAGACCCAGATAGCCAAGTAACGATTTCTAAGGCAGAGATGAGAGCCATGGTGGATATTGCTCATACGGAAGGGACGTTCAAGAACGATGAGATGTACCGCTTAAAGTCGGTTATAGATTTCAAAAGCTTAAATGTAGCTGACGTGTTAAAAACACATCGTGTCGAGATGAAGTCCATCTCTAAGGATGTGTCTTATGAGGAAGCGCGTGAGTTTTTATTAGCGAGTCAGTTTACACGCTACCCTATTTATAATGGGGATACAGATAACATTGTGGGTGTGTTCCACTCCAAATTTATGCTCGTGTGGGCAAGCAACCCTGAGAAAAATATTCAGGACTACTCGGACCTGGAGCCGTTGTATGTCTATGAATTTAATCCTGTTGATGCCGTATTCAAGCAGATGATGAAGGAAAAGAAGCATATTGCTATCGTTTTAGATGAGCATGGAGGAACAGAAGGGTTAATTACGCTTGAGGATTTAATTGAAACGATGATTGGACAAGACATAGAGGATGAGACAGATGAAGGGGATTCACTAATCTACAGTCAGACGGAGACGCAAATCGTCTGTGACACAAAGCTGTCCTTACATAGGCTAAACACTGTTTTTCAAACGAATATTCCTGCTGAGTCCGATAACGTGGCTGCTTTTATTATTAATACGTTAGGTTACTTGCCTGAAGCTGGTGAGACTTTCAGTTATGAAAAGCTAGAGTTTAAAGTGCTTGAGGTTAATAATCGGAGGGTTCAGGGGGTTGAGATTAATAAGGTAGAAGAATAAGGGATTAGGATATAAAAAGACTACTCTTATAAGTCGGAGTAGTCTTTTTGAGGGAAAAGGCATACACTAGAATTTTTATAAAGGAATAGCTGTATATATAATGCGTATTACCATGAGAGTATCAGTTTATTAGCTCTCAGAATTTCGTTTAAATTAATGTCATAATGGGCTTACTATAAGCAATTATCATTATTACATTAGAAGATAATGCAACTCTCAGTATAAAAAAGAGAGAAACAATAGCGTTCATCTTTCTTTATATACTTGTCTGCATAATAGGAGATAATAAAAAAAAGAAAAAACTGTATAAATTTTCTGTTAGAGTTACTTGCCTTTACCAGAAATACGAGAAGTTAAATCAATAACATTTTCAAATTTGAAACCATGTGGGATAGTCAAATAATTTTTGAAAAAATTAGAGTCAATACCTGTCAAATAATGAAAAAAGGAAACTCCTACTTTCCAATCGTCTTCAATCATTTGACGTAAGTCGATAAGCCCATTTTTTGAAACTAGATCAATTATAGATTTTACCTTCATCGGTCTCTGAAGAGGGGTTAATTCATCTAGAGGTTCTTTTTTCAAATATCCCTTTCTATGAAGTGCTGCATAAAAATTTCGATGATTTTTAGCTTCAATAATTCCTAGGTTAGCTGCACGATATCCTAGTACTTGTAATGAGGTATTCCATTTCTTTTTCAAATCCATGTAAGCATCTGGGTTAGTAGTATGAAAAATGTTTTTCATATCAATTACAAACTCATTTTCTGGTAACAGGAAAATACCTGCAAATGAATTTGCTTCGTTTTCTATAGTTTTGTGTTCTTTCCTATCCAAGCTAGTGAAATCAATATGATAATGAAGAAGTATGTGCCCTAGCTCATGTGCTATATCAAAATTTCTTCGAAAAGCGGAACGTTTCATGTTTCCTAATATGATATAAGGGCGTTCCTGACAAGTCCATAGGCTGTAGGCATCAATCTCTTCACCTATTGCCTTTTCAAAAACAAATACTCCACTTTTCTCGACTAGAAACATTAGATCCTCATTTGTATCTTTCCTAAAACCCAGTCTTTTACGAGCTAGTTCTGCCACTTTATTAATTTGAATTAGCCTACTGTCTTCAGATGAATCTAAATATTGAATTACTTCGTCCCTTAATTGGGTTATCTTCATAGTAGGATAACTTACTTTAGCGGTTAAATAGTTAACAAATGTATCTAAAAATTCTAGGTGTTTGGCTTCTGCCTGAGTTTTTGAAATGACATTCACAACTTTTGAGCGATAAGCAATGTTTCTTACTTTGATATTCTCAGGTATCATTTTCCTAGTAAGAATGTCATTAGAATAAAAATATTTGTTTTTCACATCGAAAATTTGTTTTAACTTGTTGATAACTTGAATTTTTGGTGATGTGTGATTATTTTCGTATTGCCATACTGCTTGTTCTGTTACTCCTATTAATTCAGAGAGCTGTTTTCTTGAATATCCATACATGATGCGGAGATTGGTCAAATTTTCACCAATAAACACTTCGCTCCCTCCTTATCTAACTGAGAAATGTGGCTTATTTATTCATTCTGTTTTTTATCATCAAGAATTCCAATATCGAATGCTGATGGATCAATGAGATCGTCATTTGAATCAGGAGCTATAACTTCTCGATCTTCATCTGTCAAATCTGCACCTGAAATATAACTTGAAAGACTTTCTACCGGATATGCTATATTATCCCACGGGTTTGGAAGATAATGCATTATCTCAGATATCTGATATGCATCGTCAAGTGCATAAGTTAAAATATGAAATTCATTATTTGATGATTTAAATTCATTAAGTTCATTCTTTATTTGCTTTTCTGTCACTAAAAACGAAAGCTGTTCATAGTATCCAAAGTTTCCTTCTGCTACCTGTTGGGTATTGGAGGGAAATGATAAGTCTTTATTAATTTTAGATAATTCATGAAGATAAGTGCGACGTCCCCCATTTCTTCCGTCATTTGTAGGTAGCTTTGCCTGTGAGAAGCAATCTTCGTTAAAATATGCAGCATTTTTTATGAGAAAGAGAATTTTAGAGTCTCCATGAATAAATTGAAGGTAGTCCCATGTAAGTCCTGCTTTAGATTTCTTATATGTAAATCCGAAATCAATACATTCCTCTGCAATCTTGCTTTCTATAAAGTTCCCTTTAGTCCACGCAAAGGCAGAGCTAATTTTCATTTTCTCTCTTCGATCCTTACGGTGTTCGATATAATCGCGATATCCTTCTACGATAGCTTCAACAATCATTTTGCTATGTTGTGAGTTAAATTTGTATTGGTTCATTTTCATTCCTCCAATTCACAAATAGATTAATTAGTTTTTATTCTAATTGAAAACTGGATAAAAAGAAATGATTTTTTCTTGTTTTTCTAAAGTTTTATATTATAATTTACATGAAGTTTATAGTTCTTAATATATTTTAAATTTAGTGAAATGAAGAGAGAGTCATGGTACCGTCAAGAATAAAATAATATATAGTGTTTAAATAATCATCACTCTAAAATTTGAATAGGTAATGTCTGAATTTAAATAGATTATATTTCAGGTGGTAGGTTTTTCTGGTGAGCATTCTTTGACAACAAATCCGAGTTTGCCTCATGCATATATTATTAAATTATGTACACAAAATAATTTGCATCACCTTATCTAATTTCTGTTAAGATTATTTTAGAGTGTTTTGTATGTAAAGGAGCAATAAATATGTATAAAGTTATAGATTTATTCAGTGGATGTGGAGGACTATCACTTGGTTTTGAATTTGCTGGATTTGAGACTTTGTTGGGTATTGATGAAGACGCAGCGGCTATAAACACCTTTAAATTGAATCATAAGGGTGCTTATGGTTTATGTAAGGATATAAGAAAAGTAACAGGTCGGGAGATTCTTGAGTTAATTGGTAATCAGAATGTAGATGTAATTATTGGTGGGCCCCCATGCCAAGGTATGTCACTATCAGGGCCCCGGAAGTTACATGACCCAAGGAACAGCTTATATTTGTCTTATATACGTTTAGTTAATGAACTTAAACCTAAGGCATTTGTAATTGAAAATGTTCCCGGAATCATAAGTTTATATAAAGGTAAAATTAAGGAATCAATTTTAGAAGAATTTGAGAGTATAGGTTATAAAGTAAATTATCAACTACTTAACTCCGCTGAATATGGTGTTCCTCAAACGAGGAAGAGAGTATTTTTTGTTGGATTAAGAAGTGGAGAAAGTTACCAGTTCCCTGATCCAAAGTTGTTCTTTGAGAATGAGTGGATAACAGCAAAGAACGCTACAAGCGATTTACCGCTACTTGAAAATAGTCTAGGTGATGAAATTGAGGATTACTTATTCGAACCTCAAAATGAATTTCAAAAATATTGTCGTAAAAATTCTAGAAGAATTCATAACCACCAAGCTACAAATCACAGTGAAAAGACCCAAAAAATTATCAGTTTAGTTCCAGAAGGTGGAAATTATAAGGATTTACCAGAAGAATTTAGAGGGACTAGAAAATTTAATGTTGCATGGACAAGATATCATGGTCAACGTCCTACGTTAACTATTGATACAGGCCATAGACACCATTTTCATTATAATGCAAATAGAGTACCAACTGTTAGAGAGAATGCTCGATTTCAATCTTTTCCTGACAATTTTATTTTCTATGGGAATAGGACTCAACAATATAGACAAGTTGGTAATGCAGTTCCTCCACTTTTAGCACAAGCAATAGCGGAAAAGTTATTATCATATTTAAAATAGCTTCTTTGGGGTGAAAACATGGCTTATTATGAAGTGCCAAAAGAGTATTACTTTAGAATTCATCATCCACGACCTCGCTTCAAAGGTGATATTGAAAATGTATTAATATATCTAGCTAGTGAAATTACACTAATAGGAAGAAAAAAAGTAAATGAATTTAAAAGTGATTTAGATTTCTCGATTAAAAAGTATCCTGGCAACCTAACAAAGAAACAAAAAACAATAGACAATTGGAGAACCGAAATTGATGCTCTTTTTAGTTTTGTTGTAAAAGAAGGAGATTACCTTAAACCGAGTAATAGAGCGATAGAGTTAGCAACAAATCAAGACTTAGTTAAATTCTTTAAACTTTTTTGTTACCATTTCCAATATCCTGGAGGATTTGTAAAGCCACATGTTAATTTAATGTATATAAAAGAGAAGATTAACTTTAGGCCTGCATCATATATCCTAAAAATGTTAAGTTCTGCGGAAACAGAATATGGAAAGCGAGCAGGCATCACAAAATCTGAAGCTACACATTGTATTTTTAATGATTTAAGAGTAAGTCGTGATAACCGATCGTGTGAAGAAACATGGGAATTAATTAGCTCTAATCGTAGAAAGAAAGTAGAGTATGACTGGACTGGTGATGTAATTAGATATGCTGGTGATATATTGGATTACTTAACACAGGGTAATTTGTTGGTAAAAAGACCGGATGGTAAATATTACATAAATACGGTAGAAAGTTTGGCGATTCAACGGTTTATTAATTCCACTGATTTTTTTGATTATTATTCATATATACAAAACCCTTATGAAGTTAATCTTGATGAAGTAAAAACGATTGATCAGGACTGGATAAAGTATTTTAATACAGAGCGTGAAGAAGGGTTTTTTGATACAGATATCCTTGCTTTAGTATCCGAATCTAGTAATGAATATAACCAACTTAGAAATATGTTTGATATTGAAAGGGTAATTGAAGAAGGTGGAATGGATACAACAGGTGGAATTGGTTCAGTAGGTGAAAGTCTAATATTAAATCATGAGAAAATAAGAATTGAGCATGAAGGTCGCTCAGACCTTAAACATCTGATAAAATTAATTCCATCAACTTATGCAGTGGGTTATGATATTAACTCAAGGGAAGTCGATGAGACTCACAAATTCATTGAAGTTAAGACAACAAAAAGTTCTACCGAAATTGATTTTATGAGGTTCCATTTAACACCAAATGAGTGGAGTGCTGCTGAAACACATAGCGACAGATACTTTGTATATCGTCTACTTGTTACTAAAGGAAGAATAAAGTTAATAATTTTAAAGGATCCAGTAGGAGAGTACAAAAGAGGAAACCTTTCTGCTACACCGAGAAATGGAATGGATATAATTTTCAATCCGGAGGTAACAGGAATTGAAAAGGAATTATTGATACAAAAGGATGGTGCCTAATATGTATAAAGTAGCCTCTTTATTTTCGGGTTGTGGTGGAGGAGACTTAGGATTAAAAGGTGATTTCCAGTTTTTAAATAGAAATTATTACAGGCTTCCCTTTGAAATAGTCTATGCTAATGAATTCGATAAAAAAATAGCTGAAATATTTGAAGAAAATTTTAAAGTTTCTCCTGATGTACGAGACATTCGAGAAGTCAAGGAGGAGGAGATCCCACCACACGATGTATTAATTGGAGGGTTTCCCTGTGTTTCTTTCTCCATTGTTGCTCAGAATCCAAGAAGATTAGGTATAGAAAATGATAATGGTAAATTATTTTTTGAAATGGTAAGGGTTCTAAATCATAAAAAACCGATGGCTTTCATTGCAGAGAATGTTAAAGGGCTATTGTCTGCAAATAAAGGTGAAGCATTTCCTTTAATTATCAAAGAGTTTGAAGATAGTGGGTATAATGTTCAATATAAGGTGCTTAACGCTGCTGAATTTGGGGTGCCACAAAATAGACATCGTGTTATTATAGTGGGGATAAGGAAGGATATAAATGTTAAATATTCATTTCCAGAACCTATGTGTTCTACAGAGAGTAATTTATTCGGGAGAGAGGTTGTTAAATTAAGAGATATAATCTTTCCTGAAAGCAGGGTGGATGACAAGTACTACTTCAGTCAAAAAGCTGTCGAAGGAATGTTAAGAGGTAAAAAGGATATGAATAAAGGAAGAGCTCAAGACATAAATAAACCCTGCAATACCGTAGGAGCTCATCTTGCAAAAGTAAGTCTTAATAGTACAGATCCTGTATTAAAAATTAATGGCAGATACCGCCGTTTTACACCTAGAGAAGTTGCGAGGATCCAATCGTTTCCTGATTCCTTTAAGCTAATAAACTCACAAGGGACTCAGTACAAAGCTCTAGGAAATGCTATACCACCAGTATTGTTGTGGCATATAGCCAATGAATTAGCACGTACATTAAGCAATTATAAAAATATTAATGACACAGCAGTTTATGAGGCAAAGCTACAATATAGTTAATATCAGATAATCGAAATGTTCGAATGTTGATTCTTATAAAATTTGTATGAAACGCGATCTCAAAAACAAATGGGACTATGTAGCGAGTTTTTGTAATAGAAAATGACTAGTGACATGGTGTTGCTAGTCATTTTCTATTTTTTCTCCTAAACTTCATTGGTTTTAACAATAGCAAACCTTCAGTTATTGAAGAAATTCTAGATACTCATTGCAGAAGCATAAGAGGTATTCACTCTTCAAGCTCCTTAGAAATCTCAACTAAAGTAATGATCTCGTTAATATCTTCAATCCCCAAAACATTAGCTAACTTCTCAACATGCTCAAACTGAATCCTCTCTCGTTTTCCATTTGCCAACTCACTTAAAGCAGCCCTTCTTATACCAGTGCGATGATGTAGTTCATTCATAGACAAATTGTGTTGATGGAGAAGTTCATTAATACGAACGTACACCTTTTTCATTTAATTCTTCCTTCCTCATATTAAGAGATTGACTGTACCTATAAGCGTACGGTAAAATAATGGCAAACATTGGACGCATAAGCGTACATAGTATGGGGTTATAGCTATGAATTCATTCGTGAATTTAATAGAGATAAGCCCTAGATTGGTGTAGCCTTTATTAATAGTGAAGGGAGAAATAAAATGTATGAGGATTGTAGCAGTCAAGAAATGTTAATGAACCTACAAAAAAGAATGGTTTTCGTAGAGATCAAATTTTCCTTAATCCAAATTGCCCATGATTTATTAGCTGACGAAGTATATACAAGAGAGGAGGCCGTACAAGCTCTACTGAAAGTAATTTATATCTTAGAAAGGCAAGAGCAGGAGTTATCTAGAATAGAGGTCATGTTATAGTATCTTCATCCCTCAAACAGGAAATTTAAAGCATAATTTGAATTAAATAGTTGCTAAGGGCTTTACTTGGAAAGCTATTCTAAAGGAGGATGATAAGATGGATCAATTATTGTTATGGGCATCTGCAAGTACGTTTAACTATATTATTACTATATTTGTTCTGGGGCCGCTCCCATTTGTATTAGTGTATTTACTATTAAAGAGGAAATTCAGTAAAGATGTTAGCACTCTAATTGCTGCTATCATTGTCTATGTTCCAGTGTTCACTCTATTAATGGTGACCATTGATAATCCACCATATTTTCTTTTTTCCATCATGCCAATCGCTGTGATCCTTTACTTCTTGCTCAAAAGGAAGTATGGCACTGACATCGCTACATTTGTTACTTTTATCGTTGGAATCGGTTGTTTAATTGGTTTTCAAGTTGTCACATATAATAATTTTCCATTTCTCTACATCATAATAGCTATCATAGGGTCAATTATCTTTTATGGTAGGATTAGAAAAAATGAAGCCACAGATTAATGCATAAGTACTTTTCTGGTTCGCGATGGTATAAACTCTCGATATGTACACAGAGTCTAATAAATATAGAAACAAGCAGGAAGAAGCAAAATGAATTCTCCGCTTATTTTTTTCGTTCCTTGTTGTCCAACTTTACATCCTTCATCTACAATTACAATTGGAGTAACATAATCGTGTCTTTATCATTTATATATTGAAAGATAAGGAGGTGGGTTTGAAATGGGTGAAGGTCATACATATAGGACAAGTCAATTATCTGAAATACTCGGGATATCAAGAGACGCACTGAGATATTATGAAGAACAGGGGGTTGTTAAACCAAAGCAGAAAGAAACGAATCAGTATAGACAGTACGACTTTTACGATATCTATGCGTTATTGGTAACGGATTTTTATAAAAAGAGAAATCTATCCATAAAGGAAGTAAGAAAGCTACAAGCAGGGAGCGAAATAGAAGCGCTTGGGAGCTTGCTAGAGGAAAAAGCAAAAGAACTAGAAGAAACGATACGAATCAAAGAGTACATGCTTCAAAAAATTAATGAAACAAAAGAATTCTGTAATGATGTTCAAAGCCATTTAAATCAATATTCCATAAGGAAGCTTCCGACGTATGAGGTAGTCGGAGAGATCTCTGATTTTAACGCCTTTGGGGAGTATCCAGCCATATTAGAAAATATGGATGCGATGAAGGATGATATCCTAAGTAAAATCATACGAAGCTTTACGTTCGACGAAAACGGGTTTCTAGACTCCAGTATGTATATTGTTGAAAAGACTGAAGCAAATCTAAGAGAGAAGACCAGATCATATTTAGAGTATTCCAGATGTATCTATACAATAGTTGAAGACGGTCGCTTTCAGAATGGAAATGAGGATGTGAAACAAAAGGTTTTCCAGTCTACGTTAGCCTGGGGAGAAAATCAAGGACTGAAACCAATGGGGGTTGCTTTCGCTACAACACGCCTCATCACATATCTCGAAAACAAGGAGCGAGTATTCTTAGAAATTTACATCCCTGTTGAAGAAAAGTGAATCCCTAAGTAATTGCTAAGTGAATCTCTTTAAATGTAGTGTATTGACATGGGGGTAACACCATAGTTTATATTTTGAACCAATGGAACACATGTATGTGTTGTTCTTTTGGTTTTTTGTTTTGATCATTTTCCTTTTAATAACGATGATAGGTGGAGATTAAGTTGATTGGACTAATAAAGAAATATATTCTATGGACCTACTTACTATTCTTTGCTTTTATACTTCTGATAGGCTTAGTTATGTTTGTTTTTAAATCTGAACCAGTAGCAGGACTATTGCAAGGGCTATCGGCGTGGACAGCTACCATTGTTTTCGTTGTCATGTTCCGTAAGATCTATCCGCAGGGAAACCTAATAGAATTCATCAAAGAGAAATTTCGAAAAAAGGTCAAAATCACTACGGTGCTGTGCATCATTTTTCTGCAGCTGTTTCTTTTAGGAGGAAGTCTACTCATTATTAAATTTATATGGAACGTGTCAATATCTGAACAGGTTACGGCATCATGGGTTACACTCCTTATCCTATTTGGTAGTCATATCATCTTAGGGCCGCTTGGAGAAGAATTAGGGTGGAGAGGATTTGTATTAGATGAATTGCAAAAGAGATTTAGCCCATTAAAATCATCCATAATTGTTGGGGTAGGTTGGGGCTTCTGGCATGCGCCGTTATGGTTTATAGCTTCAGAGTACTCAGGACTGCAGCTTGTGCAATATATCATTTGCTTTATTGTTTCTATTATTGCTGTTTCTATCATAATCACAGTCTTTTACAACTTGAATCATAATCTCGTGATTCCTATTTTGATTCATCAGCTTTTTAATTTTTTTCTCGCTATTCAGGTGAGAGACCTTCTTCCTATTCTAACCGTTACCGCGTTTCTATATTTAGCAGTTGCAGTTGTCCTGATTGTAATCAATGGAAATAGGCGGGGGGGATACTGTCAATTAATCGGAGAGACATAAACATTATTAACCTCACATATATTGGTATAGATCAAGTCATTCTAGAATTAGCATAACCCTACCTACACCATGCCTAGTTGTTACTGCATTTTTCACAACCAAAAACTCCCTAATTGCGCAAAATTATCTTGACTCAAGCATGCAAAAGTATATAATCAAATTAAAAATAGGACTGAATATTTAAACGACTACTTTTGCTAAAGCCCATCTAGTAATATTCAGTAAAAGGGGGAAAGGATGTGCTCCAGGAGCGTATCTTAAAAACTCTTGAGAGTCGAGACAATCTTGATCAACGCAAGCTGTCCCGTATAGCGGGAGTTAGTGAGTCAACCATCTCAAGATATTTGCATGGGTTTGATGAAATTAATTTTGAGTCCGTATTAGCCATTGTGAAGCATTTATTTCCAGACGGAGAACTGAGTATTATGGCAGAGTATGTTTTAACTCAAAAATCGAGGAATGCTCGGTTTGCTTTAGAATACTGTTGGATGAATGATTTAGATGAGCAGCTTGATTACTTAATCCAATCCTTAGCCACAGCTGTAAACCCACTTGATAAAGAGTGGGCAGGGATGTATGAGCTCTTAAAAATTAGGAAGTCAAAAGCGTTCACCCCTGTAGAGATGCTTAAAAAAGTTGAGGTTTTTAAACCAAAAGAGCTTGAAATGGATCTCCTTAGAGTTATCCTTAAAGGGTACATATATGTTGATCTCCAAGATTTCCACTCGCTCTCATCGTATATCCCGTTAATCGAGGAAGATGTTGAGAAAGTAAAGAGTTCATTTATTAGAGATAGTTTTAAGGTGAGAATTGGATTATTAATGAACTATGTTTCACTATTAAAAAATGATATTATAAAGGCAAGAGAGTATAGTACATGGGTAGTAGAACAGAATTATTATGAGAAAAAGAAGGGGTCAGCCTATTATCAATTAGGTTATTCCTATCTCTTTACTGACTATGAAAAAGCTAGTGATTATTTCCAAAGAGCATTTACTTTATTTACGCGATATCAAAAAGCTTCGTATATTGAGGCTGTCAACCGAGATGTTTCTTTCCTCAATTCGTACTGGAAGATTGACAGAGCATTTACATACGAAAATAAGGATTATCAAACAAAATCAGACTACCTTTATTATTTGATCCAAAAAGGAGATTTGACGGAGGCTAGAATTCTCATTTCAGGAATTGATGTGTCTGCTTTAGCAGATTATGATAAAGCCTTTTATTATTATCACTTTGGATTAATTGAAAATGATTTAACATCTTTCCGTCAGTCTGTACGATGGTTTAAAAAAATTGGAGATCAATTTCACCTTCAACTTCCCTTGGAAGAACTCAAAAAATTAAAAGAGGATCAGCTAGTGCTAGAGATCTTCGCAATGTGAAAGGAGTGTATTCATTTGAAAAGAATAGGAAAAGTACTAATTAGTGCTTCTTTGATGGTAACCCTTGTATTTTCATTTGCAGGGATATATACTGCTTCAGCAAATCCAGGATCAGGATATATTGTGGAATCTAAGAGTATTATAGGGAAGCCTGTACTTTCTGCCTCAAAAAATCCAGGATACATTGTGGAATAGTCCCAAATTGAACAAATAAGAAGGCATATAGATATAGGCCTAAATAACTTAAAGGCTACTCACCATAAATGAGTAGCCTTTACTAATTCTTATTTTTCTTATAACAGGATGCTCAAACAAGGACCTAACCTCTAATTTCAATCTTACCCCACTCTATCTTTCTGTACTTTATAATAAATGCAACGAATAGAGCGACGATATAGACGTAAAAGCCTATCCACATTCCGAGTAGTCCCATGGATGCCACAAAGGTTAAAAGGTAGGTTAACGGAACAAAGAAAACCCAGCCCAGCAGTAAGGACGTTTTCATAAGGTATGTATTTTCTCCTACCCCTCGCAGTGCTCCCGCCACGACTAACTGTAATCCATCAATAATTAGAAAGAACGAAGCTAGCATTAAGACGATTACGGTATATTCAATAACTAGGGTATCATCAGTGAACAATCTAGCTATTTGCTCAGCCGCAAAGAAGTAGACGATGCTTAAAGGAATGAGGAACATAGCTCCGACCTTTAAAATTTTTACCCCAGTTAAACGAGCGGCAATGTTGTTTTTCTCACCGATCTTTTGTCCGATTAAGATGGTGGCCGTTGTTCCAAAGCCAATCCCAGGTAAATAAGCAAGTGATAGAACGTTCAGGGCTATTTCTGTAGCTGCCAATTCAATATCTCCAAGTCTAGCAGCAAAGGCTGTGAAGAGAATCATAGCGGCACTCATCCCCAGATCCTCTAGGCCAATCTTCGCTGACTCTGAGCTAACGATTTTAAACTCTCCCTTTCTAAAAGGAGGGATCTGCCTAGTTGGTAGCTCTTTAACCAGATAAAAATAGATGACCACATAGATCGTTTGAACAATCTCAGCAATCAAAAATGCCCAACCAGCTCCCAAAATACCCAGTTCGGGGAAGCCGAACATACCAAATACCAAGACATAAGAAAGGACAATATTTAATACATTCCCTATAATCCCACTATACATAGGGGATTTCGTGTCTCCAATGGCTCTGATAAAGCCTAAGAAAACCGTACGGAACATCGTGAAGCAAAAGGAAATGAGTCTCAGACTAAGATAGCCTGTTCCAATCGCTACAATTGTTTCGGATGCCCCAATTATCTTATAAATATAAGTAGGTGCAAAAAAAGAGCAAATTAATATTGGAATGGAAAGGATTAGTGTTAGATAGATACCTGTATACGTGTAATTGACACACTTCTCGTAATTCTTTGCTCCGTAATGCTGTGCAACCAAATAATTGATCGCGTATCCAATAGCGCCAAAAAGAGCAAATAGATTAAGAATGATTACGTTCGTAATGCCCACAGCGCCGATATGCTCATACCCTAGGGAACCAACAATGATCAAATTGACGATTCCCATGATGGTGGTAGAAGACATGGCAATGATGGTAGGTATCGTTAGATTAATGATTTTCATGTTTTCTTTCATGCCTAATCTCGATAAAAGACACAGGTCATGGATGCACCCTGTGCAGCATTTATAATTCCATGGTCGGTCGTTGTAAGACCGCGTAGCATACTTCCTGAGAAACGACCATCAAAGACATAAATGCCCCAGTTTAACATAACATTTTCAAAACTAATCCCATTCTCATCCAGCTTAGGCATCTCCTCTTCTACAGGAACGACCCTTTTTTGAACGATAAATCGCTCTTTAGACTGAAGGGTACTGAACACTTTCTTCTGCCATTCCTCCTTTGAGGAATTCCATCCTAATGTCACACTCTGTCCTCCATACCCAAGTGCGGGCTTGAGCACAAGGTCACTCTGGTTTTCAACAATAAAGTTGATTAAATTTACTTCCCGCCCCTCATATGTTGTTGCTGTATCTTCAAGTACACGGGTCCATGGAATACACCTATGGATGACTTCTTGTTCTTTTTCGGAGTAATAGTCCTTATACTTTGGATCGGAGAGCAAAGCAAAAATGGTTTTATTGCTATACAGCTCTGTATGAATCCCAGATAGAAGAATCAGGTTATTTTCCTTATAGGCGTCTAAAATAGGCTGGATTTCCCTAGGGTTTTCCAAGGCGTCGTCACTCAAAAATACGCGGTATACGACGTCAATGATTTGATCCTGATAGCACAGGTACCCATCTTTCAATTCTACATCCTTCTGGCTACAGACAATGACATTGTAGCCCGCTTCGATTAAGTACTCTTTTATTAAATTCAGGCTCCATATATATCCGTCTATATAGGTATGCCAGTCTATAACAGCAACAGTAACAAGCTTATTCTCCATGTTCTTTTCACTCACTCTATGATGAATTAAAGAGATCAGATTCTTTAACGGATCATCATACTTCCAATCATTATTTAGATTCCAGCTTTTATAGAGCTCAATGCCTTCCATAACTCTATTCACAGCGGCAATTTCAAGTCCTCCAACACTGCTATCCACATTAAACTCTAAGAATTTATAGGAATGATCTGCTTCAAAAAACAAGTCGCATCGTGACATCAAGCCATCATTAGCTCCATACGTTTGTTTAACCAGCTCATAATGCTGATCTGAAAGCCCTACATGAGAGCACATTTCCTTAATGTTATGATTAAATATTCGTTCAGGGATGGTCGTTATGATGTTCAATATTGTTTCTGTATCCTGAGCAAGTTTGTTTAGGTGATCTGTTTGGATTAATCCTGGTCGGGGAAAAATAGGTATTTTGTTGTTGATGTTTAATAAGTCCTCCTCCTCCGTTTTTCTCCGCAGCTCTTGGAACGCCTCAATCGCAAGAGCTTCATTCTCTTTTACGTATTTATTGAATGTGGTAATTAGATCACTCATGTTATTTCCTACAATATTTGCCATATTCGATTCCTCCAAAAAATATTGGTAGATCAACACTAGTCTAGCTATTTCTCATGGCTTCTGTAACACCAACCACTTCAATAACGGGTTGTTCAAATCCTCCTTGTCCTACATTGATGATAGAATTTTCGGAAATTCTAGAAACTACCCCAGCATATTTGCCACCAAACATAAACATATCAATGCCAAACTTCTTGTTAACAAAGCTTACGTCTCCATCCATAGCTATAGGTACACATATTTCTTTAATGGGGTAATACTCCTGGACAACCCAGTTGGTATCTTTATTCTTTTCAATTAAGCTATCCCATTCTGCTTGCTGTACCATGTTTCCAATAAACACGTTGCTTCCACGAGTCTCGTTATCTATTTTTAATACAAGGCTGTCTTTGTTACTTCTAGTAAATGATAAGAGATCTATTGTCGCACCCTCATACTCTGATGTACGGTTTTCTAATTTTCTAGTCCAAGGCACATGCTTACGAATCGCCTCAACTTCATCATGGGTTAAATATTTTTCTTGAAAGCTTTTATCCGTCAGCAGAGCCAGGGTTAGCTTACTTTCTCCTATAAACATCGAGGCGAATGAATTTACGGAGCAAACATATCCCTTTTCAATGGCTGTTAGCACATCCTGCATATCAGTTTTACCCAGTTCCAATTGATCAACTTTATTGTATATGATATCAATGCATAAGTCTTCATAGAATAAGGAAGATTCGGAAATTTTAAGCTCTCTAAGGTCACAGATCACTGCTTCTAGCCCCATATCCTGTGCATATTTCTTCATATGGCTTAGCTCATAACTAAACTGTCCGTTGTAATTCGCAAAAGCAATCGAAGGTTTGTGCTTTGGTCCGCCCATTTCTCTGTAAGCATTGACTAATTCCATCAAAAATCCGCTTGGGGCATCACATAGAAATTCATTGGTCTTATATTCCTTTAGAAACTCTTTGATGAAGGGGATCTGAAAATATCGTTCTTTTAATTTCCCTAGAACAACTACTCCCCCAGGACAGCAGGTATTAGGCTCCAGAATTTTAAATTGATCGCCTCCGTACCAAATTGTATCGAATCTAGATATCCTGATTTTCTTTTGATATCCTGGGTTGAGCATAATCAAGTGTTCATATTCTTTATAATAGGAGAAGAACTCCCTTATATGAGGATCAGTCACATAGGCCTCCAATAATTTTTCCAGACTCCCTAGGATAATCTCTGTTACTTCCTTAAAATAGTTGCTTTCCTCCGCGGATATAACAAGAGGCTGTAAAGAGAAGGGTAAGCTTTTATTTTTGAAAATGAATCCTTCCTCTTGAATCATGCTGCTAACCTGATCGGTCGCATGTAGAAATCGGCTAGTGTCCTTCCTTATGACCTCCGAAAATCTATGTGTAAACTCGCTATTAAGAATCATATAACAGCTCTCCTTTATTCTCTAAAGTCACAAACCTGAATAACCTTGCCAGAACTCTCTGAAACAACTAAACCTTTCCTTGATGTGAACATGATATCTGTAGGATGGATGACACCTTTTAGCTGCATATCCATAAGTTTGGGGATCTCTTTTGCAAGTTCATGTAGTATCGTTTGCTTATAGCTTTCTTTTTCTAATTTAGAAGCTTTCCATAATCCAGCCTCTTCAATTTTCAATAGGATGTGATCTCTACGATCCCTTTTGGTAATCTCAATTTGAAAAACACCTGTACTTCCTTCTAATCTTTCTATTAAATTTTGTATAGCTTTCAATGTAAATTGCTCACCACCAATTTTAAAGTACTCCCCTTTTCGTCCTAGTAAGCTAATTTTCACGTTACGATCCCCACATTGACAGCCTCTTCCCAGAAGCTGAACCCTATCATTCGTCTTATACCGAATAACAGGCATTAGCCTCCGATTCAAATTTGTTACTACCAATTCACCCTGCTCTCCTACTCCGATTAAGCTCCCATCGTCATCTAGAAATTCAGCAAACAATAAATCTTCGTGTATATGGTATTCCCCAGCCTCAGAGCATTCACATTGGTATCCAATTGTCCCTACGTCCATACTTTGGTAGACGGCACCAAAGTGTTGTACATGTAGCACTCTCTGTATGTATTGCTGTGTAGATGGATACATTTTCTCGCCACCATAGATCATCTTCGCGATGTTAAGCGTTTCCCCTGTCTGCTCAAGGTATTGAATAAAGGGGATGATATCTGAGGGCATAACCAGTAAGGTAGTAACGTTAAACAGACGTATGTAATATAGAAGCTTCTCCGGATCTGAATATATACCAAGTGGTACAATCATACATTTAGTGTGTTCAAGTCCTAGATATACAGTGAATTCAGATGTAAGGTATCCGGGAATGCCAAATGTCCCTACAATATCCTGTGAGGTAATCCCAGCCCTTCTGTATCCGTACCCATGGTAAGCAATATTCTTTTTTAGCTCGTCTGCTGTAATAAAAATCAGCTTAGGCTGACCTGATGTTCCACCACTAGTGAATACATAGGCTTCCTCGGTTGAATCTGTGAGCATATCGTAAGGGGGGATTTTGTTAATGAGATCCTGGGAAGTAGTAAAAGGAACGCTTCTAAAATCATCATACGTAGAAAACACATATGGACATCCACCGAACTTGCCAGAATAAAAGCTAGAATTTTGACGAGAAAATTGAATGAGAGAGTCAACGGTCTTTAGCTTGTCCAGATGAATAATATCATTGGTTTCCCCAAGGGGTTTAAGCATTCATATTCCTCCTTTGTGCTGTTTAAAAATAGTTTTGTTGGCTCTGTAGAAAAAGATAGCATAGGTTTATTGAAAACATTGTCGAAACATAATGCTATTTATTCTTTTTTTAGAAATAATAACCATCTAACTCCAACTTAATTTACAGAAGCGTGTTCAATAGCTAAAGACAATTTTTTAAAAGTACGGCATTCCTTCTATGTGGGGTATGTCGTTCTTTTTTCCAAAAGCAGGTTGAACGAAACGTTGAACTTTGATACCATTGGAAATGATTTGGAATTTACTGCTAATGTATCATTTATCTTTCTACTAGAATTAGAAAAAAGGGTGAAGAGAAGAATAGTGTTAAATCTCCAACAAGTATAGAAAATGAATGAGGTTAGGGTATATCATTCTTTACAGAGGTGGGAGATGATTGTTTGAAGTTGAGAACAAAGTATGGTTTGATTACTTTGGCGATTTTCCTTGTTCTTGCCGTGCTATCTGGGATTGTTATTAACTACAATAATAAAACAGTTACATTTCAAGAGCTAGTGATTGAGAATGTAACGGAAGGAGATATTCGTTACATCAGCTTTAGAAAGTTTCCTGATGCGGGGTATTCCGAGGATAACATCGTAAGAATAGAAAGCGAGCAAGAAATAAAAAGAGTACTGGATCGACTGACAGAAGGGGAGTTTAAAAGAACTAATTCTACTCGTGAGTTGGGAACAAGTGAGTATATGTTTGACATCAGTGGGGATTATAAGCTGCTGTATATTCTTCAAATTTTCAGTAATGGCTTCGTTATCGTTGATAATTCGTCTGGAAGTATAAGAGATTATATAACGGAGAATGACTTTGACTTTAGTTTTCTTGATCAATACTTTGACGAGTAGAAATAGAAGACCTGTCAGGGTACTCTCTATCAGGTCTTCTTACCAATTTTGGAGACTGAATGAAAGACTAATCGTTAATATCAGTGGTAACAAATTGGAATTTATCCCTATTTTATCTCCTCTAAAATGATAGGCTGAGTAACATTTAGGGTATTCATATCTAGAAGAATAGTTTTAAGGAGAGATAGAATGGATCAGATTTTTACGTGGATCGGACAGAGTTAGCTAAATTATGTTATGACAGTCCTAGTATTTGGGGCTTTACCTGTAGTCATTTTGTACGCCCTACTAAAAAGAAGATATAATCCAAAAACAGGTTTCTTCATTGCAGGAATAAGTGTCTATATTCCACTAAGTCTATTTATGATCGTCACCATAGATAACCCACCCTATTTGTTTTTAATTGTTATACCAGTATCTTTGATCATATATTTCCTTGTAAGTATAAAGCTTGGCTCTGACATCACTAGCTTTGGCGCATTTTTAGCTCATGCCATGGGAATAATTGGGCTGAATATTATTGAGGATAACCATACCATTTTTTTGTATCCGTGTAGTCATACTAGGTTTAACTTATACATTCGCTCATTTAAGAAAGAAGGATAACGAGAGAATTAGTGATAAGCCTTCTACAGGCATAGAAAATGATTAAAATTTTCAGAAATGGTTTTATAGATACGCTAACGGTATATGAAGAACGTGCTTTATGTAATATAATCTTTTATTGAAACACAATTTCAAATAAAGAGCCGTTTTAAATGAGAATTAGGTAAGAAGGTGTGTAAGTTGGATCAAATAATCTCTTGGATGTCGGAAAATCCTCTTGGCTATATGTTGGCAGTAGTGATTTTGGGACCCGTTCCGTTTCTAATTCTCTATACTCTGTTAAAAAGAAAGTTTGCCGCTGAAATCAGCGCATTACTATCGGCCCTTATGGTTGCCGTGCCACTATTCATTCTTAGTATCACTGTACTTAATAATCCCCCGTATGTTTATTTTGCTGTACTAAGTGTGATCTTAATTTTCTATTCCATTAAAGTCAGAAGCAAGCTTCGATCACAATAGAACAGGGCTCTCCATAAGCTTGGGAGCCCTATTTTTCTTATAGCGATTATGATAGAAGAGAAGATTCCTTTTAATGTGACCCAAAATGATCCTTGGTCTATTCCTTCCTAAACAAGCAAATTAAACAACACCGGATCGTTATTCAGCTCAATGTACTGAACACGATTTTTCTTCATCCGCTCAATTAACGGAGCGTAATCCTCCGTAGATTTCAGCTCAATGCCGACGAGGGCGGGTCCGCTTAGCTTGTCGTTCTTTTTTGTATACTCGAAGCGTGTAATATCATCATTAGGGCCAAGGACATCATCCAAAAACTGACGTAGAGCTCCAGCACGCTGTGGGAATTTTATTGTAAAGTAGTGCTTTAAGCCTTCTGATATCAGGGATCGTTCCTTAATTTCGGGCATACGGTCAATATCGTTGTTGCCACCGCTTATGACGCACACTACATTTTTACCGACGATCTTATCCTTATACTCTTCCAAGGCAGCGATCGGCAGAGCTCCAGCAGGCTCAACCACAATGGCACTCCGATTATACATATCAAGGATACTGGTACATACTTTTCCTTCAGAAACGAGCACGATGTCATCAAGTACTTCTTGGCAAACCTCAAACGAGATATCTCCAACCTTCTTAACGGCTGCTCCATCAACAAATTTATCGATATGCTCTAGAGGAATGACCTCACCCTTATCTAAAGAAGCCTGCATAGAAGCTGCTCCACTTGGCTCGACACCAATTACTTTGGCAGTAGGGCTGATCGACTTAATATACATCCCTACACCTGCGGCAAGCCCGCCTCCTCCTACAGAGGCAAACACGTAATCTAATGGGCTATCCATGTCCTCCATAATTTCTAAGCCTACTGTCCCGTTCCCTGCGATAATGTATGGATCATCGAACGGATGAATGAATGTCATGCCTAGCTCTGTTGAGGCTTTTATCGCTTCGTCATAAGCGTCATCGAATGTATCTCCAATTAGAACAACCTCCACCGAGGAGCCACCGAACATATTGACCTGCTGAACCTTTTGCCTCGGCGTAGTGCTTGGCATATAAATCTTTCCTTTAATATTCAGTCTCTGACAGGAGTAAGCCACACCTTGGGCATGATTCCCCGCGCTGGCACAGACAATTCCTGCTTCTAGGGTTTTTTCCGGTAGGCTTTTGATCATGTAGTACGGTCCACGTATTTTAAATGAACGGACAACTTGGAGGTCTTCTCTTTTTAGGTAGACGTTGCAGTTGTATTTGGCGGATAAAATGGGGTCTTTTTGTAGTGGAGTATGGATAGTCACGTCCTTTAGGGCGTGATGTGCGTGCATAATATCTTGAATTCCAACCTGATGCTTTGTTTCAACCATGGTCATACGATCCCTTCCTTCACAGCTATATTAGAAAAACTTGGCTTATCGCCAAGTCATGGAGAAAGCCTTAGTTTTTCTTATACTATCTACCTCTAAATTTATAAATTCTCCCCTGATAGTATAAAAAAATAAAAGTGTGGCCACTTAACCACACGTGAACTCAGCAAATAGAAATATTGCTTAGAATATTAACATAATTCGCTATAAAAGATCAATGACATTTCATGGCTGACTTGAAATTGTCATAGACGTACGTGGTTCTAGTAGAATTAATCTTCTGAGGTTCATGTTATTTGTACTAGCCCAACAGGGTATCAAAAATAAGAATAATGATATAATATAGTTAGAATATAGGTATCTAAAAGGAAGGGGATTGAATAGGCATGAATATTAAGCCCTCCACTACAATTCGGCAGGATTATAATGGGTTTTCGAAATATTGCCACGAACTTGATGAGCCGGTTATCCTAACGCGAAATGGTGAAGCGGATTTAGTTGTGATGAGTCATGAGGCATATCGAAGAATGGAGGCTCGTATCAAGCTACAATCAAAGCTATTACTTGCTGAGAAACAGATTGCAGAAGGTGAAGAATTGCTTGAGCATGAGCAAGTAATGGCAAGGATACGGAGGAAAATGGATGCCTCAAAATCTTAGGGTCAAGTATTCTCCCGCTGCTGTTGATGATATGGATGAAATATTTTCATATATATCACAAGATAATGCTTCTGCAGCAGAAAGCCTGCTACAAAAATTAGATCGACAAATTTCAGGTCTAGCAGAATTCCCAAATAAGGGATCTGTATTATCTGAGGACGAATATTCACTTATTAACCGAGGATACCGTTTCATTGTTGTGCATCCGTATGTGGTTTTTTATCGTGTCGTTAAAGATACGGTAGTTATTTATCGTATTTTACATGGACGGAGAGGCTACCTTCGTGAACTATTTACTCCAATAGAATAAAAACAACTTTATAACCACCACAAGCGTTCACGACACTGTCTCCGATGCTTCGCGGGAGTTTCTATATACGCTCGCAAGGCGTTGGGATGAGTCGGATGAAGAGGCTAGAAATGAGATGAAGCCAGAGCTGGGTGCGGTCAAAATGGCTATTACTAACGCCGCCATCAAAGTGGTAGACCTGGCGATGCGGATCGTCGGCGCGCATAGCTTGTCACTCAGCAATCCTTTGCAGCCCTATTACCGCGTTGTCCGTGCAGGACTGCATAATTCATCGATGAATGACATGACCATTCAGTTATTGGCTAAGTCGGTGATTAGCAGAGAATAGAAATGTGCCATAGCAACAAGCCTAGAGGAATTTAGTTTCGGATAAAAGATTGAATAGAGGTGCTTGAAAAATGAAGCAATGGACTAAGGAGATAGAAATAGACGCTCCAATTGAACAAATTTGGCTGCTTTTTGATGGTTCGCTTGAAACGATGCAAAAAATCATGCCTCAAGTCGTTGACAATAAACCTATAAAAATAACGGACGAAGTGGTTGGCAGTATATATCGCCAAAAATATAAAGAGGGCAACCGTATAGAAGAGTATGATGTAGAAACATTAGAATATTTAAATACACCTGATCAGAAAAAATTAAAAGTAGGCTTTACGCTTGCTAATATGTTTGAAATAACAGCTTTGTATCAATTAAGGAAAATTAGTGAGACTAAGACCTTGTTTAAATACTCGGTCACCAATCGCCCTCTAAAGTGGTTCGTAAGCTTATTTCTGTTGTTTGCTTCTGATAAAGTTGTCGTACAATTTACTGAACGTGTAAAAGAGGTTGCTGAAGCTTAGATGATTGTGAGTGACTAAAAATAATAAACTCCTAGTGTAGCGGCTCAAATGTTCAATGGAGCGGTTTTTCCCTTTCATTTTTGTAATTATGGTGACGCGATGCTTTTTTCTTTCTTTTTAAAGAACATTTTATTATAATAATTACATAATAATAATTATTGTTTTGTAGTTATGTGTTTTTTATTATGACTATAAGCATAATTATTCGATACTTCTATATTAGAGAGGGGAATATCGTATGGATCCGAAAGACAATGCAAGTGTGGGGAAGTGCCCGTTTGGTCATGGTAGTGCTACTAGTACACAGTCAAGTGGTACGACAAATCGAGACTGGTGGCCGAACCAGTTAAACCTGAACATTTTACGTCAGCATGACAAAAAATCTAATCCTCTGGGTGAGGACTTTGATTATGCAGAGGAATTTAAAAAACTAGACTACTTTGCTCTTAAGCAGGATCTTTTTGATCTGATGACAGACAGTCAGGATTGGTGGCCAGCTGATTATGGTCATTATGGTCCATTCTTCATTCGTATGGCTTGGCACTCGGCTGGTACGTATCGTACAGGTGACGGACGTGGCGGTGGTGGATTTGGTACACAGCGCTTTGCGCCACTTAATAGCTGGCCAGATAACGGGAACCTTGATAAAGCTCGTCGCCTATTGTGGCCGATTAAGCAGAAATATGGAAACAAGATATCCTGGGCTGACCTGATACTTTTAGCGGGTAATGTTGCTATTGAATCAATGGGAGCTAAGACGTTTGGCTTTGGAGGCGGACGAGCAGATGTTTGGCATCCAGAAGAAGATATCTATTGGGGTAAAGAGAAGGAATGGCTAGGAGATAACCGTTACACTGGTGATCGTGTGCTTGATAACCCACTTGCTGCCGTTCAGATGGGTCTTATCTATGTCAATCCAGAAGGACCTAACGGTAATCCAGATCCGGTTGCGAGTGCTCGTGACATTCGTGACACGTTTGCCCGTATGGGAATGAACGATGAGGAGACAGTAGCTCTAGTGGCTGGTGGACATACGTTTGGTAAAGCACATGGTGCAGGGGATGCTGCTCTAGTTGGTCCAGATCCAGAGGCTGCCCCTGTTGAAGCACAGGGTCTTGGTTGGATCAGTGCTCATGGTAGCGGTAAAGGACGTGACACGATCACAAGTGGTATTGAAGGAGCTTGGACGGCTAACCCTACACAATGGGATAATGGTTACTTCGAATTATTGTTTAAATATCAGTGGTGGCTAACAAAGAGTCCTGCAGGTGCGTATCAGTGGGCGGCTGTAAATCCTGATGAGGACGATCTTGCCCCAGATGCTGAGGATGCATCCGTTCGGGTTCCGACAATGATGACTACGGCAGATATGGCTTTGCGTTATGATCCAGAGTACGAGAAAATTTCTCGCCGTTTCTATGAGAACCCGGAGGAGTTTGCTGATGTATTTGCTAGAGCGTGGTTCAAGCTATTACATCGTGATATGGGCCCACGTTCTAGATACTTAGGTCCAGAGGTTCCAGAGGAGGAGCTTATCTGGCAGGATCCAATACCAGCAGGTAATTATGATTTAACAGATAAAGATGTAGCTGAGCTAAAGGCTAAAATTCTAGACTCCGGATTAAGCGTCAGTGAGCTAGTCACGACTGCGTGGGCTTCCGCAAGTACGTTCCGTGGTTCAGATATGCGTGGTGGTGCTAACGGTGCTCGTATTCGTCTAACTCCACAGAAGGATTGGGAAGTGAATCAGCCGGAGCAGCTTGCTAAGGTATTAGCTGTATTCGAGGATATTCAAAAGCAGTATGATAAGGAAGTTAGTCTTGCTGATTTAATTGTACTAGGTGGTACTGCTGCCGTAGAAAAAGCAGCTCAGGATGGCGGCTTCGACGTAACTGTTCCTTTTACCCCTGGGCGTGGAGATGCCACATTAGAGCAAACGGAAATAGAAGGCTTTGAAGTCCTAGAACCGTCTGCTGATGGCTTCCGTAACTATCAGAAGCAGGAATATAGTGTGAGCTCAGCGGAGCTTCTAGTAGATAAGGCTCAGCTACTTAACCTTACGACTCCAGAAATGACGGCTCTTGTTGGTGGACTGCGTGTTCTAGGAGCAAATTACGGTGGAACAAAGCACGGTGTATTCACTGATCGAGAGGGTACACTTTCTAACGACTTCTTTGTTAATCTACTTGATATGGGCGTGAAGTGGAAGCCTGTAGGTGGAGATGTGTTTGAAGGAAGAGATAGCAAGACAGGTGAAGTGGTAAGTACAGCGACATCAGTTGATCTAGTGTTCGGTTCAAACTCCATTCTACGTGCTATTGTAGAGGTTTATGCTCAGGATGATAACAAGGAGAAGTTTGTCCGTGACTTCGTAGCGGCTTGGGTTAAGGTTATGGATGCAGATCGTTTTGATCTTAACTTGAAGGCAACCAAGGCTGTTACTGTTTCATAATATAAGTAGCTTTATGAAAGACAAGTTATTTAATGTTTTTGTAATTAAAGTATAACAAGAAGCTTGAAATTAAAACACCCTACTAGGATACTGAGTCTTTACTCACGCCTTTAACATGAGTTTAGTATCCCTAAAGGGTGTTTTTATGATGCTACCAGAGACACTTTAAGCATGATGTGGGGGATATATAAATTGAAATTTTTAAGTTTTAACACAACAAAAGTAGCTCCCTTAGCGATGCTGTTAAGGTATTGATTTACATGTTTTACTTTTGCTAAATTATAACGTCATGCAATTACCTTTAACAAGTTCACTACACTATTGATTTTTTTATTGAAATCTAACTAGAAATTGAATATAATTTTGTTAGGGTATTACTACCCTAACTATCTACGGTGAGTTCCGTAGGCTAGTAGAGCATTAACTAGAGGGATTCACTAGTGGTTGGTTAATCTATTTAGATTTCCTGCCAGTAGGGACTAAAAAACTAGGCATATTTTTTTATGACTAGTCATTGCGCTCTTTATGAGCGTGAAAGGCAATCGAAAGATCTGTCAAAAGGGTTTGAATCTAAAATAAAAATGCAAATAACTTATTTGCAGAGAGACACCTATTAAAAATCTTGTTCTGCCTAGTCTCGGTACGTTACCTCAGGGAGGTTGCGTAATTGAGAAGAAAACAGAAGAAAACAAGAAAAACAAATGATATTGTAGGACAGTATTTGGTTGGGGTAGCCGTCGGTTTGACAGTAGGTTTAATGCTATTCTTCTTCCAATTGCTGTGGCAATAGGTACAAAATGAATGAGAGGATGCGGCCGCTCCTCTTTTTTCTATTGCTTTAAATTTTTTTCTCGTTTTTTTGAACAGGTTTGTATACATTAATTGTTCTATAATAATTTCAGATAAAGGTGAGTAAATGCAGAATATTATTTATGTCTCTAAAACCATATTTGATTGGGATTATTATCCTGGGGGTGGAACAATCATATCTAGTGATGTTTGGTCGCGATCCTATAAAATTTGGGAACACTCAAAGGGATTAGTGGATAGAGCGAGGACAGAATTCGAGTTGGCTGATGGAATAACTAATCTAAAAAGGGCACTGAATCATCGAATGAAACTAATTGAAAGTTGCTATAACTTTAGAAGTTTAAACCCTTCATGGAGAAATAAAGGTTACTTAGAGATTCTGGAAGGTTTCGGGCTGGTTAGGCCATATTTAATGAAAAACTTATTAACAATTCGAAATGATATTGAACATAATGATGCTGAACCACCTAGTAAAGAGAGATGTAATGAATTTCTTGATATAGTTTGGTACTTCTTGAGGTCTACAGATCCAATTGTACAAATAATAAAAAATTCAAATCAACACACTTTATATGATGAAGAAGGTAATGAAACACATTACGGTTTTGGTATCAGTATAACCTATGAAAGTTCAACAGAATTTGAGATTTCTGGGTGGTTTTATGGTGATATTGTTTCGGATGAACCTAAAGATGAATATCTAACTTTACAATATAAAGATATGCATACTAAGAAGAAATGGGAAAACACTAATTTTAATTATCATCACAATAAGCTAGATTCAGATAGGTGGATTCGAGGGAATTTAATAGACCTAGATAATGAAACCAAAAAAATTATAATTTCTAAAATACTATCAGTAACTTAGTTGGTGAGTCAAATAGTCAAACGAATAGATTATCAAGAAGCTGTCTAGTAGTACATTAATGGTCCTAATGCAAGTGGAAAAATGAATGAAGTAACACGTCATTTTGTTAAGATAACTTACCCCATTGCCCATTGCTTATTACTGTACAATTATTTTTATAGCTAACTATGGGTGTCTGCCTCAATACGACTTCCAGCCAGCTGATGAGGGATCACGGTAAAGGCGTTTCGGTTATACTGGATATAACTTTAAAAAAGTTGATACAAGTAAGAGGGTTAATTGAGCTAATCGTAGTGCTCAAAGGAGCTGGATGTGTTGTCAAACAAAAGATTAATAATCATTAGTGCCATTACCTTGCTAGCTATTTTACTGTTTCCACTTTCTGATCGCTTAGAGAATTCACAGTATGAGAGTCATTTTGCGGCTGAAAAAGGCGTAATGGATATGACAGGGTGGGATCAGGAGCAACACCAGCTTGTTAGGCTGGATGGTGAGTGGGAGTTTTACTGGAATCAACTACTGTTACCTGAGCAGTTTGCTGAGGGGAATAGGGAGCCATTAAACTCTAGCTTTATGCCAGTTCCATCAACCTGGAATGATAGAGAGGTAGAGGGTCAAAGTCTTCCAGCTACTGGGTCGGGGACATACCGTTTAAAGCTGGTTAATCTCCCTGCTGATAATGTATACGCCATAAAAAAAACAAACATACGCTTTGCTAGTACAATCTTTGTTGATGGTGAAAAGCTACTTGAGGATGGACGAGCATCAATCGATCCAGCTTCCTATGAAACAGGGAACAGCACTCAAATCAGTATGTTCGCCGCACAGGGTAACGAGCTTGAGATTATTGTTCATGTATCTAACCATAACTATATCAATGGAGGGATTCCAGTCTCTTTGTTTTTTGGTGAACAGGGAGCGATGCTGGAGTCTCAGCAGAAAATAGTTGCATGGGATTTCGTGCTGTTTGCTATCCTTTGTGGCTTATCGATCATCTTTTTTCTAAGCTTTATAACTACAGTGTTTTATCGAAGCAAGGATATATCCCTGCTAGTTTTTTCTGCCTTATGCCTACTGTTTGCGATATATAACGGCTTGATTGGTGAGCGTCCACTACTGCTGTTTTTCTCGAATGTACCCTATGAAACGGTGTACAAAGTGAAGGATATAATATCCCTTGCCTCCTTTATTGTCCTAACCATGGTCATCTACTATTTAAAAAAGAATATAGTCTCCTTAAGAGTAACTCAGGTCGTTTCTCTTATTCTAGGTATATTCTGTTTCATAGTGGTTGTTCTGCCGATAGAGAGTTATATCACCTTCTATCCATTCATCATTGCCTTTTACAAGCTTGTCCTGCTAGGTCTTACAGGGCGTGTGGCCTATCTATTTGCTCGTGGAATAGGGAGTCAATTTAAAACGTTACTTGTGTACGTAGCACTCCTGTGTATTAACTTTTATTCTCTCAGTGTAACTCTTTTTGCTTTTGCTTTAATGGATAGCTTATGGTTGGGACAGGTTTTTCTAATATCCTTTAATACGCTTCTTATGATTTTAGTTGTAGTGAGGTTTTTTGAAGCGTATCGCACGGTTGAACTGATGAAGGATCAGCTTTTGCGCATGGATCAAATCAAGGATGACTTTCTATCCAATACGTCTCATGAGTTAAAAACACCCCTAAATGCTATTGTGAACATTGCCGATACTATGCTAAAGGGAGCAACAGGACCGGTCAATGAGCAGCAGACTCAAAACTTAGCCATTATCACAGGGAGTGGGAGAAAGCTAACGTACTTGGTCAATGAGCTTCTTGATTATTCCAAAATGAAGCACGGAAATATTGTTCTGATGAAAAGTTCTCTTGATGTAAGGGCAGTGGTAGATTCCGTCATTAGCGTGCATATGTTTTTGCTGAATAACAAGCCAATTAAATTACAGAACAGTATACCTGAGAGCTTTCCTTCTGTTTGGGCGGACGGCAATCGTTTAACACAAATTTTACATAATTTAATAGGCAATGCGGTTAAGTTTACGAACGAGGGGAGTGTAACGATTAAGGCGGAGGTTGTTCAGGGTCAAGCTGAAATAAGGGTAGAGGATACGGGAATAGGAATAGATTCAACACTGCTGGAGTGGATCTTTGTGGCCTTCGAGCAAGCAAGCTCTCATGAGGAATCGTATAGGGAAGGGAGTGGTTTGGGACTGAGCATTACGAAAAAGCTGGTTGAGCTACATGGGGGAGAGATTCAGGCTCACTCTTGTCCACACCAAGGGTCAGTATTTGTATTTACCCTCCCAATGGCTGACGAGGATGCTGAAGTAGCTACAGAAGCGCTAGAGAGGGAGGATAAAGCTGGTGGCTTTTTACCATCTAGTGAGCATCAGATCATTCATCCTAAGTATCCTCTTTATGTTAAAGGAGTCAATAAAGAACCCATCCTTGTTGTTGATGATGATTTTGCTAACCTACAGACCATCCATAACCTTCTTGGTCTTAAGGGCTATACATTTACATTAGTAAATAGCGGGCAAGCCGCTCTTGAGGAAATGACAAGAAATCCGGGGTATTCGTTAATTATTTTGGATATTATGATGCCTGATATGTCAGGCTATGAGGTGTTAAAACGTTTGCGCTCTCGCTTTTCTCCTTTTGAGCTCCCTATTCTAATGCTAACGGCTAGGAATCGATCAGAGGATGTTAGGCTGTCATTGGAGAATGGGGCTAATGATATTGTGGGGAAGCCGTTTGAAGCAGAAGAGCTAATCGCCCGCGTCCAGAGCTTAACAAGGTTAAAGCTATCTGTTCAAACTGCCAAGAGTGCTGAAATTTCATTCCTAAGATCGCAGATCAAACCGCATTTCTTATATAATGCTCTAAATTCTATTGCTGAGCTTTGTGTGGAGGAGCCGCGTCAGGCAGAGCATCTAATCATCCAGCTATCCCAGTATTTACGGAAGAGCTTTGATTTTAAACAACTGGATTCTACAACGACATTAGCTAGTGAATTAGAGCTCGTTCAGGCCTACGTGAGGATTGAGCAGGTAAGATTTGGTTCAAGGCTACAGGTTGAATATGATGTGGAAGTGGATGAATGGATGCTAATTCCTCATTTGCTTTTACAGCCACTTGTTGAAAATGCTATAAGGCACGGGTTGATGTCCGATATGCGTGGAGGAACGGTCAGGCTCTCAGCGAAAATGTGGGGCAGTAGCAGGGTGCGTTTTACGATTGAGGATAATGGTAGTGGAATGAGCAAGCAAAAACAGCAAGAGGTGCTAGAGGGTGAAAATGAAACCATGGGTGTGGGGCTATGGAACATTCGTAAGCATCTTCAGCTCTTATATGGATCTTCTATTCAGATAGAAAGTGAACTTGGCAAAGGAACTAGAGTTTCATTTGATATTCCTTTTGAGGAAAGGACGCGACTAGCAGATGCTAAAAAGTTAAGAGATTACTATTAATAAAAGGAATTTGAGGCGTTTGCTTCAGGTTCTTTTTTGTTGTTTATTATTTGTTTATTTCAAATTGATATAGTGAAGCTATCAATTATTCTACAAAATAAACTATATTATTTCGACAAAAATTGCTCGTGAACACACGGGGAATGGGAGGGGTCAAGATGATCAGTTGCATTAGATTACAAAAAATAGTGAGTACTCTTGTTATAGTAGCTTTGTTGCTCACCATGCTCCCTGCGCTGTCAGTGGTGGCAGAGGAAGATGAGGGCTCAGTATTCCAGCTTTCAAGTGCTGATGGGTTTGCAGGTGGGGATGGCACGGAAGGAAGTCCTTATCAAATTACAAATGCAGATGAGTTGAATGAGGTAAGGAACCATCTGGATAAACACTTTATTTTAATGAATGATATTAATTTGGAAACTACTCCATATAGTCAGGGAGCGGGTTGGGAGCCCATAGGGTCTGAAACAAGCCCTTTTTTAGGAAGCTTTAATGGCGATAATCATAAGATTACTGGACTTATAATTTATAGGAATGCTCAATATTTAGGGCTATTCGGGTATATTCGTGATGCTACTATTCGTAATGTAGCAGTAGAAAATGTAGATATTCTTTCAGGAGCTGGATCGTATATTGGAGCTTTGGTAGGATCTGTGGAGGGTAGTTCAACCATTTTAAATACTAGATCCTCGGGTATGGTGATGGGTAATAGTGTTGTAGGAGGCTTGATTGGAAGGGTAGGGGGAACGGGAGAGGTTATATCCTCCTCTTCTTCGGTAAGTATTTCTGGAGTCGAAATATCGGGAGGGGGATTAATTGGTACTGTAGTAGGGTCAGCGAATTTAGCAACATCAGCGTATATTAGTGATAGCTTTGCTATAGGAAATGTTGTTGGTAAAGTCGGCGCTTCTAACATTGGTGGACTTATTGGGAATATCCTATTTACGGAGGTTGAAAGATCATATTCCACTGCAGGAAATGTCTCGGGGTCTACCAATATTGGGGGGTTACTAGGTGCAGCTGGAATGTCAGAGGTAAGAGAGTCTTATTCTATTAATAGCCTAGTAACCGGGGATTATCATATAGGTGGACTAGTTGGGAAGACCAACCAAACGAAATTTGAGAACACATATACTCGCTCAAATATTGAACTCACTGCATCTATTGCTAAGCAATTTGGAGGAGCTGGATACGCAGGGCAAATTGACTCAGCTTCAAGCATCAGCTTCAGCTATGCTGCGGGTGAATTAAAGGGAGCAGATGAATTCCTCTTTGGATTCTCTTATGAAAATATGGTAAATAGAGACCGATTTTTTGAACTCTATTATGATCGTGATAGATCCGGGCTAGAGAATAAGGAAGACGATATTGGGGTTGGTCTCCCAACGGCAAGTCTAAAGGATATAGCCCTATTTACTAGAAATGCTGAACATCCGTGGGACCCAACAATCTGGGCAATAGATCCTACTATAAATGGAGGATATCCGCATTTTCTGCCAAGAAGTACGTCACCAGAGACGGATATACCGGCACCAGCATTCGTTCCTGATCCTGTGGCTGGACCGGGTCAACAGCCGGGCACTACCAGCTTATCTTCTGTGAATCCTGAAGCTGGGAACCACTTGGCTGTACAAGTATCATCAAGTATTATCCCTATACCAAATGTAGGTGATGATGCTCCAACTGGAGCAAATGTCATTGCTCCTTACTCAGAAGGTGATGATATTCCAGATGTTGATATAACGACGAACCGCTATGTAGGTCTGTATGAAATAGAGCCAACAGGCAAGATAGTTCGCTTCACCTTAGTTACTCTAACGGAAGAAGACATTCAATCTGGTCCGCAGCAGGCGCCAGAATTTAACCCAAAACCTTTTGCTGAACCGGGAATTCAGTTTGGCACAACAAGACTTGATGGTGTCATTCCAGCGCTGGGTAACCAGCTAGTTGTGAAAACTTCTCATATGAGCAACCCAATACCGAACGAAGGGGATAACGCTCCAATTGGTATAGGAGTCATTAACCCATATGTCCTAGGGAATGACATACCAACAGTAGACCCAATAATAAATCGTTATGTAGGCTTGTATGAAGTGGATAGCATGGGTAGGGTTGTGAAATTTAGTGAGGTTATCATTACAGAAGAAGACATTAACACAAAGCCATTAGACCCTGATGAAGTACCAAATTTTGAGGTGAGACCGACGATCGAGCCAGGGTCTCAAACAGGTACTACGAGAGTGTCAGATGCAGATATAGAGGCAGGGAATCACTTAGTTGTGCAAGTAGCATCAAATAGCATTCGAAGGCCGAAAATAGGTGATGAGGCCCCTTCAGGAGTAGGTGTCATTAACCCTTATAGCGTAGGTGATGACATTCCTGGTGTTGATATCACAACAAATTTATATGTTGGTGTTTACGAGGTCGATCCATCAGGTATGGTAGTTCGTTTCAGACAATTTAAATTGAGTTCAGAGGATATTAAAACACCTTCTGATCCTGATCAAGGTCCAGATCCTTCACCTAATCCGGGCAACGGATCAGATAATCCAAGCCCTGTGAATCCAACTCCAGCTCTACCAACGCCAACAGCTCCAGTAAAAGAGGAGATTGTCATCGATGTAAAAGCAGGAGCAGGAGAGACGATTACGCAAACGAGAATCGAGCGTACCACTGAACCCAATGGGCGGGTAAAGGATAACGTAACACTAACTGGTGACCGTGCACTAGAAGTTGTTGAGCAATTGAAAAACAAGACAGATAAAACGGCGCGTATGGTCATCCCAGACGAGAGAGATCGTGTCGCGGAAACACAGGTTACAATTCCAAGAAGTTCAGTGACCACTTTAGCGCATGGAGAAGCTAATTTAGAAATCTATACGGATAATGTACGCATTTTTATTCCTAATGACTCTCTTAACGGCTTCAATACTGAACTGTATTTCCGTCTCGTACCACTGAAGCAAGAAAGAGAACGCCGAGAAGTAGAGACGCGTGCTAAGCAAGAAGAACAAGTTCGTGAAATGACGAATGGTCAGGAAATTAAAATCTTGGGTCGTCCGATGACCATTGAAACAAATATGCAAAATCGTCTAGTGGTGTTGACTCTACCACTCAAGGACAGCGTACCTAAGGATAAGGCTGCACAGCAGGACATTTTTGATAATCTAGTCATCTTCATTGAACATAGTGATGGCACAAAAGAACTAATTCGTGGAGAGATTGTCAGCGTCAGTGATAGAGAACTAGGCGTACAGTTTGGGGTCGATAAATTCAGTACGTTCACTATACTATACATGGAGGGCTCTAAGGAATACTATGCTGCCCTTCAGCAGGAAGAGGAAGAGAGAAGCAAAGCAACTAAGGGCACGCATTTACCGTACATCTATGGTTTTTCTGACGGCACATTCAGACCAGCAGAAGGTGTCACAAGAGCTCAAATGGCGGCGATGCTGTCAAGAAACATAGATGATATTCAATACACGGGAGATGGTACATCTTCTTTCGCGGATACGGATAGCAAGCATTGGGCCTTTGAGGAAATGGAAATTGTTAATGAAATCGGTCTGATGATTGGTCTTTCTGACGGGAGCTTTGGAACGAGTGAGGGTATTACGAGAGCACAAATGGCTATGATTGTTGATCGTTGGATGAAGCAACAAGTGAAAGCAGCCGTGCCAGTCAATGCTACTGTAGTAGTATACAATGATCTTTCACAAGGTCACTGGGCCTATGAAGCGATTTCGAACGTACAAGCGTACGGCATTATGGTAGGTTATGAGGATCAAAGATTCAAGCCAGGACAAAGACTTACACGTGCGGAAGCGGTTAAAGTTTTAAATCGTCTATTTGAACGAGGACCGCTCTATGGTGTCACAAGGCCAAGCTTCTCCGATGTAGCAACGTCATATTGGGCATTTAATGAGGTAGAAGAAGCAGCTCAAGAGCACCATTGGAGGCTTGACGAGAAGGGTAATGAAGTACTTGAATAATAGCTCCAATTAGAGCAAAGCCTAAAGCTATTTTAATAAACGAACCACCTCAAGGATATTAGGATTTGGGGTGGTTTTATTTTACCAATATACAGGGTGTTTTAGAAGGACTCCACTGTGGATATAGCCGTGTTTTTTTGTCTATTTACACAAATACATTCATTATTGAGGAATAAATTATCGAAATACAGTAGATATTTTCACACATTAATAAGTATAATAGTATGTATAGTAGTAAATCGTGATGATGAGTGTGATGAAAGTCGTAGACATAGAAAATTTTGTGCTTTTAGAGGGATGCCATACTTTGTGAATTTTTAAACAAGAGGTCAACCGTCTGTACTATCTAGAATTTATGAGTTAACTAGTAGATAGTTTAAGAAATACTAATGCTTTCGCTAAGACTTGGCGACAAGCCAGGTTTTCTAACTGATAGAGGGGATTGAAAAGGTTATCATGAACGACATACAGAAAAGAACGGATGTTATTTTGATTGGTGCGGGAGTGATGAGCGCAACACTTGGAGCGTTATTGAAAGAGCTAGCACCAAGCTGGAAAATTAAAGTGTTCGAGAAGCTAGCAAGTGCTGGAGAAGAAAGCTCCAACGAATGGAATAATGCAGGTACGGGACATGCTGCACTGTGTGAGCTCAATTATACATCTGAATCACCAAATGGAGAGATAGATTGTAGTAAAGCGATCAAAATCAATGAGCAATTTCAGCTTTCTAAGCAGTTCTGGTCTTATTTAGTGGAGAAAAAACTGATTCGCAATCCGCAGGACTTCATCATGCCAATTCCTCATGTAAGTCTTGTACAAGGTGAAAAGAATGTAGAGTTTCTGAAAAAACGCTTTGACATGCTATGTGACCATCCTCTGTTTCACGGAATGGAGTTTTCTGATGATCCTAAGCAGCTACAGGAATGGCTGCCGTTAATTATGGAAGGGCGTAAGTCAACAGAGCCATTAGCGGCTACAAAAATTGACACAGGAACGGATGTTAACTTTGGAGCTTTAACACGTATGCTGTTTGACCACTTAAAGAGCAAGAAGGTTGAGGTCAACTACAAGCATAGTGTGAAGAGTATGAAGCGTACGAGTGACGGTCAGTGGGAAGTGAAGGTACAGAATGTAGATAGCGGTAAAGTAGAGGTCCACACAGCTAAATTTGTATTCATTGGTGCCGGTGGAGGAAGCCTCCCTTTGCTACAGAAGACTGGAATTCCTGAATCAAAGCGTATAGGTGGCTTTCCGGTAAGTGGGTTGTTTTTGGTCTGTAAAAATCAAGAGATTGTAGAGAAGCATCACGCCAAGGTTTATGGTAAAGCTAAGGTGGGTGCTCCCCCAATGTCTGTTCCACATCTTGATACAAGATATATCAACAACAAAAAGGAATTGCTCTTTGGTCCTTTTGCTGGCTTCTCTCCGAAGTTCTTAAAAACAGGCTCAAATTTAGATTTATTCTGCTCCATAAAACCAAATAATTTAATCACAATGCTAGCGGCTGGGGCAAAGGAGATGGGATTGACGAAGTACTTGATTCAACAGGTGCTGTTATCTCATGAAAAAAGAATGGAAGAGCTACGTGAATTTATGCCAAATGCTAAGAGTGAGGAATGGGATATAATCGTAGCTGGACAGCGTGTACAGGTGATTAAGGATACAGAGGCAGGAGGAAGAGGAACGCTACAATTTGGAACAGAAGTGGTTAGCTCTGCTGATGGTTCTATAGCGGGCTTGCTCGGTGCTTCTCCAGGTGCTTCTACAGCCGTTCAGGTTATGCTTGAAGTCTTAGAAAAATGCTTCCCTCAGCATCTCACAGAGTGGGAACCAAAACTGAAGGAAATGGTCCCTTCCTATGGTGCTTCTTTAGCGGAAAGCAGAGACCTTTTCCAAGAAATTGTTGAGTCAACATCGCAGATACTAGGTCTAAGTGAGCAGAATTCAAATGAAAGAGCCCATAATAAAAAAGGTTCAAAGGAAGTAAATCTAAATGAAAATAAAATAGATCTTAGCAAGACAGAACTAGATGAAAACGAGCGGATCAGTAGTTAATTAGCTAAAAGTAGAATGGAAAAAGGATTGCCTCACGAGTGTCAAATGCATAACTAACATATGTTAGTGATTATAGAATGATATCAAATGAAATATGAAACAAAATTGAGTGCAAAAATACACTTAAATTACTACAATCTTTACAAATTGAATTAATAAATGCAAAGATACACTTAATTCTCGAGAAATTGCTTTAGGCTCTCCTCGAATGAGATAATAAGTGTATTTTTGCACTTAAATGACTGAATTTATTCAGTAGAGGCAGAAATAAGTGTATTTCTGCACGTATTACGTTTCTTCCACTTTTCTCTATGCCCCGTTTTTCGAATCTGGAACATCTATGAAGTATTAGTCTAAGTTATGCACAATTAATAGACAAAGTCTGATATGACCGTTAGAGATGTAGGCAGACAGAAAGAAAGCTGTCCCTAAGTAGGTAAACTGATATGCTCCCCTTGTGGTAGACAGTTTAAATAATAAAAACTGTTTACGACTAGGAGGAGCATTTTTTATGTCCCACAAATCAAAAATATCAAGCTCAGAGAAAATTAAAGCTATAGAAAAATATCTTCGTGGAGAAGCCTCTCTTAAACAACTAGCCCGTTTGTTAGAGGTGTGGCCTACAGCTGTCAAGCAATGGCTTCAAACCTACCAGTCTTTAGGTCCAGATGGTCTTCTGTCTACATCTAAAAATACGGTCTACTCAAAGGAACTAAAGACAATGGCCGTCAAGGATTATTTGGATGGCAAGGGCTCGCATATGGAGCTATGCAAAAAATATGGAATTAAATCCAATACACAACTACAAATGGAGATTGATCTACTAAAAAAGCTGAAAGAATTGGAAAGGAGGCGGTATTAAATCAGGTACGGTATGAAACGACGTATCTGGCGATACGTCATTTGCATGAGACAAAATCATATCCTATCTACCATCTTTGTGAAATCATAGGTATCC